>JAICMT010000068.1 GCA_025929125.1 Acidobacteriaceae bacterium
ATTATCCGGTGCTCTCGCAGGCGCTGCTCTCCGGCGCCTCGCCCCAGTTACGCAATATGGCGACGACGAGCGGCAATCTGCTGCAGCGCACCCGTTGCCCGTACTTTCGCGACGTCGCACACGAGTGCAACAAGTGCAATCCGGGCTCGGGCTGCGCGGCCATGGACGGGTATAACCGGACGCTCGCAATCCTGGGCACAAGCGACGCCTGCATCGCCACCAACCCATCGGACATGAACGTGGCGCTCACCGCACTTGAGGCGACCATCCATGTCCACGGCGTCAAGGGCGACCGAGCCATTGCAATCCGCGACTTTTACCTCCTCCCCGGCAGCACGCCGCAGAGGGAGACTGTTCTCGAACCCGGCGACGTGATCACCGCCGTAACGCTGGCTCCGCCCGCTCCCGGATCGCGCTCCGTGTATCTCAAGCTGCGCGATCGCGCCGAGTACGAGTTTGCACTGGCCTCGGCCGCGGTAGTTGCGAGCGTCCAGGGGGGCGCGATGCGGCGCGTTCGCGTCGCCATGGGCGGAGTGGGCACGGTGCCCTGGAGATCGACGGAGGCCGAGCAGGCGCTCGAAGGTAAGCCGGTGAACGCCGCGGCCTTCCGTACTGCTGCAGAGGCCGCTCTTGCGCAGGCGCGGCCGCGGCAGGAGAACGCGTACAAGGTAGAACTCGCAAAGCGCTGCCTGGTGCGCGCCCTGACGCTTGCCACAACGCAAGCCTGATTTTGAGACTGATTCAGTCGAGGAGAATAGGATGCTCAGCTATCTGTTTGAGCCGGACGAGACAAGCCCCCAGCAGCCCGAAGCGCCGGCCTACTCGCCCTCGCCCGTCATTGGAGCTTCGGTCGACCGTATCGACGGCCCGCTGAAGACGACCGGCCGAGCCATGTACGCCATGGACTACAGCTTCCCCCACATGGCATACGCGGTCGCCGTCAGCAGTACCGCCGCGAACGGCACGGTCCGAAGCATCGACACCAGCAAAGCGGAAAAGATGCCCGGTGTCGTGCTGGTCCTGACCCACGAAAACATCAACGCGACCTTGCGCATCCCGGATGGACAACGCGTGGGACGTATCAGCGAGAGCCGCGGGCCGCTGGAAGACAACACGATCGGCTACTGGGGCCAGTATGTCGCGCTGGTTGTTGCGGACTCATTTCAGCAGGCGCAGGCGGCCGCCGCAGCGGTCAAGGTCGACTACGACGTGCAGAAACCGAACGTCTCTCCGGAGTTGAACGATGAGCACGCGCTCAATCAGCGGGTCAACAGCAAGCGAGGCGACGTGGAGTCCGCGTTTGCGTCGGCCCCGGTGAAGGTGAACCAGACCTACGTCACACCGGTGGAGACCCACAACCCGATGGAGATGCACGCAACCGTCGCCGTGTGGGACGGAACGCGCTTCACTCTATATGAGAGCTCGCAGGGTGTGGTGAACCACATGAATGTGATGGCCGCGGTGCTGGGCGTTCCCAAGGAGAATATCCAGGTCATCAGCCGGTTCATGGGCTCCGGATTCGGCGGCAAGCTCTTCCCCTGGCCGCACTCAGCGCTTGCGGCGACGGCATCGCGCCGGCTGAACCGGCCGGTGAAGCTGAGCGTCACGCGCAAACAGATGTTCACCGCCGTAGGCCATCGGCCGCTCACCCAGCAGCGCGTCCGGCTGGGCGCAACACCGGACGGCAAGCTGGTAGCGCTGTCGCATGACTACCGCAACCACACCTCGAACTGCGACGACATTGGCGAGAACTGCGGCGAGGCCACCCCGTTCCTGTACAGCACACCCAACCTGCAGGTGAGCTCGGCATTGGTGAAGCGCAATGTCGGTACACCCACCCCGATGCGTGGTCCGGGTGCGGTGCCGGGGCTGTTTGCACTGGAATCCGCGATGGACGAGCTGGCCGTCGCGCTAAAGATGGACCCAGTGGAACTGCGTCTTCGGAACGACACGCTTAAAGACGAAAGTAATGGAAAGCCGTTCTCGTCTCGCCACTATAAGGAGTGCCTGCAGGTCGGAGCAGAGAAATTTGGCTGGTCTAGGCGAACAAGCCAGATCGGGTCCATGCGCCGGGGAGACACCATCCTAGGCTGGGGAGTGGCGGGGGCGTCCTGGGGAGCAGGCCGCGGAGGTGCGAACAGCGCAGTCGTTCTCAAGAGCGACGGGACGGTGAAGGTCAGCAGCGCAACCCAGGACATTGGCACCGGGACCTATACCGTCATGGCGCAGATCGTCAGCGACCGCACCGGAATTCCGGTCAAGAAGATCGACGTCGTGCTGGGAGACAGCACATTGCCCGTCGGACCCACCTCCGGCGGTTCCACTGCGACTGCCAGCATCGTCCCGGCGGTGGCGCAGGGCACGGATGCAGCGGTGAAGGCGTTGCTGACGATCGCGACTCAGTCCGGCGGGTCGCCCTTCCACCAGCAGGAGCCCTCGTCTCTGAAGTTCAGTGGCGGAATGGTCCATGCGGCTGGCAAACCGGCCTCCAGCGGAGTTCCGTTCGCCCAGGTTCTAAAGACGGCAGGGGCGGCAGAAGCCAGAGGAGAAGGACATACGGGCGGCGTTGGCTCAGACACGCGCGCGCGGGACTACTCGATGCACTCCTTCGGCGCGCAGTTTGTCGAGATTGAGTGGGACCCCGGGATTGCGCGGCTACGCGTGAGCCGCGTCGTCTCCATGATGGACACCGGCCGGACCATCAATCGCAAGACCGCAGCCAACCAGGTTTCGGGCGGTGTCGTGATGGGCGTCGGCATGGCGCTGCTCGAGCACACCGTGTATGACCAGCGTAACGGTCATCCGATCAACGACAGCTTTGCCGATTACCTCGTCGCAACCAATGCCGACGCTCCAAAGATCGAGGTCCATTTCCTGGATATTCCCGATCCGATGATCGGAGAGTACGGAGCACGCGGCGTCGGGGAAATTGGTCTCGCCGGAGTCGCTCCGGCCATCACCTCGGCGGTGTACCACGCCACTGGGGTTCGGGTTCGGACGCTGCCGGTGCGAATCGAAGACCTGCTGGCCGCAAGCGTCTAGGCCTGCGGCAGCTTCACCAGCCGCACCTGCTCTGCCGCGTCGCGCGACAACTGAAACGGCTTTCCAGATCGGCCAATGCTCAGCGCAAAGCCTGCAGCCGACGGCGGCCTGCGTACCCTGAGCCGCGCCCCGGGAGCGATGCCGTGTGCCTCCATGCGACGGAGCTGGTCGCCATCGTGATCCGAGACGCTGTGGATGCGGAAGGTTCCCGCCGCCATCACATCGGCCAGCAGGATCGATTCCGTGACCGCCACATCGCCCTCCAGACTCGGAATAGAGTGCCCATGAGGATCGATAGTCGGGTGTCCCAGCTTTGCGGCGATGCGCTCCTCGAAGCGCTCCGAGATGAAATGTTCCAGGCGCTCGGCTTCCGCATGCACCTCGTCGAGCGGGTAATCAAGCACGCGATACAGGAAGGTTTCGATGAGCCGGTGATGGCGCACGATCTCGAGTGCGCGCTTGCGGCCCGCCTTCGAAAGCTGCACGCCGCCGTGCCTTTCGTAGTGGACCAGCGGCTTCTCAGCAGCAGCCAACTTCTGCAGCATGTTGGTTACCGAAGCCGGCGCGACCGCCAGTTGCACGGACAAAGCCTTAATCGTGACGCGGCTCTCCTGCGGGCCCCCCAATGCGAGGATCGCCTTCAGATAGTTGTCCACCGACTCCGAATTGCCGCTTCGCCGCGTCATGGCTCTGGATTCCATCAATAACAGTTTGACTCAAAACTGTAATTTAGGTAAACCTAAATGTAGGTGAGCCTAAATTCACCTCGGAAAGCGGCAAAATGTCTGCCAGGGCACCCATCCCGAGTTCCTCCACTGATGCACCGGCTTCGGCCGCGGACGCCCGGGCCATTCCCCACGCCCGCGTGTGGAGCTTTCTGGGTCCGGCCTTTATAGCCTCCATCGCTTACATCGATCCCGGAAACTTTGCGACCAATATCCTCGCCGGCTCACGATTCGGCTACCGGCTGCTCTGGGTGCTGCTCTGGTCGAACGCGATGGCCATTCTGATCCAGTACCTCTCGGCGAAAATGGGCATCGTCACCGGCCTGACGCTTCCGCAGAACTGCCGCCGCCACTTCTCAAGGCCGGTATCTCTCAGCCTCTGGGCCGCGGCCGAGATTGGCGCCATCGCCACCGATCTTGCCGAGTTTCTCGGCGCCGCACTGGGATTGGACCTGCTCTGCAGTCCGATCTTCTACCACTACGGCATGTCTGCCCGCGGCGCGCTGATCTTTGCTGCTCTGGTCGCGGCGGTGCTCGTCTTTGCCATCCTTGCCCTTGAGCTTGCAGGGTTTCGCTGGCTCGAACGCGGCATTATGGGTTTCGTCGGCGTCATCGGCCTGTGCTATGCGTTTGAGGTGTTTCTGGTCCATCCGGACTGGACCGCCGCCGCATTTTCTACTTTTGTGCCGCGCCTCGACCGTTCTTCCTCAACCGCTTTTCACGAGAGCATCTATGCTGCCGTCGGCATGCTTGGTGCAACCGTGATGCCGCACGTCGTGTACCTGCATTCGTCGCTGGTGCATCCGCGACTGAGGGAGTTGGGGGGCGACACCTCCTCGCGAGGCGACTTCGACGTTGCAGGAATGCGCCCGATCAAGCTTCCGCAGCGATCCATCCTCTCGCGGTATCTCCACTTCGAGACGCTGGACGTGCTGTTCGCGATGAACGGAGCGTTCCTCATCAACTCCGGCATGGTCATCGTGGCCGCGTGCGCACTTGCCAATGGCCCGGGAGGATCGCCTACCGTCGAGCAGGCATATCAGACGCTGGGACCGCTGTTCGGGCCGGCCGCGGCCATGGTCTTTGCCATCGCTCTTCTCTGCTCCGGGCTTTCTTCTTCCACTGTCGGCGTTATGGCCGGACAGGTGATTATCGAGGGCTTCCTGAATGTCCGATTTCCTATCTTCCTGCGCCGTCTCATCACCATCATCCCCGCCGTGCTGGTAATTGCAAGCGGCATGGACCCGCTCCGAATCCTGGTGCTCTCGCAAGTGGTGCTCAGCTTTGCGCTGCCGTTCGCGCTGATTCCTCTGTTAATGCTCACCAGCCGCGCCGGAGTGATGCGCAGCTTTGCCAATTCCAGGCTCACAAACACCGCAGGATGGCTTTGCGTGAGCGTGATTCTCTCACTCAATGCCATCCTGCTGGTGCAGCTTGCAACGGGCCGGTAATCCCCTTTAGCGATCGCGGCCGCGGCCCTGATCGTGCCCGCCGTCATGTCCCCGATTCGCCTGCGGTGCAGGTTGCGGCCTCTGCGCCGGTGGCGGACTCACCCGCGCACCCTCCGGACCACGGCGGTACTGTGGCGCAGCCTGAGCTGGAGCACTGTTCTGCTGCCGAGCCGGCGGCGCCTGACGCTCAACCTGGGGCTGGGCAGCCGGAGCGGGCTGCGACTGCTGCCCTTGCCATCCTCCCCGCCGGAAGCCAGGCTGAGCGGGAGCATTGTTCTGCTGCTGCCAGCGTGTCTGTGGCTGAGGCTGAGGTTGGACCTGAGGCTGCGCCTGAGGTTGAGACTGCATTTGACGGCCCTCCCGGCCCCGCCGGAAGTCAGGTGTTGCCGGCTGCTGTGGCGTGCTCTGCTGCGGAGCAGGTTGGGGCTGGGTCCGAGGTGTATAGACCGTGCCTCCCTGCTGCGGAGCCGGCTGAGCCTGGGTGCGTGGCGTATAGACTTGCCCCCCACGCTGCGGCATTATCCGCCCCTGCGGGACCGGCTGCACCTGCGGCTGTGCTGGTTGGTTACCCTGCCAATTTCCGCGGTTCTGCGGAGATTGCTCATTCCGGCCATTTCCGCGTCCACGCGCGTTCGCCGAACCACGCCACGCTGCCTGCGGCAGCGCCGCCGGCATCTGGTGGTTGGAGACGACCGGCCGCGATTCGACTGCGACCGCCGGCCGTCCGTGATTCTGCCCATAGAACTGCTGTCGGTTCTGCATCATCTGCTGACGAAACTGGACCTGCGCAGGCAACGGTGCATACCGGCGCTCATGCAGGACAGCAATCTCTGCCGGCCGCGGACGCACCATCACTCCACGCGGACCATTGAAACTCGGCTGCCCCGCAAAGCGGCGCGCGTTCACGTGATAGTCGTATACCCGGACAATTCGTCCCCCAACCAGGTGGTTGCAATCCCGGTTATAGAAGAAGTGGCCGCCCCGCCAGTAGCCGCCGTAGTATCCATATCCGGTGTAGCCGTACCCGTAGTCAATGCCTCCGTAGAAGCCAATGTGCAGGCCCCAGAAGCCGTGGTGGAAGCGATACGCGCCTCCATAAAACGCCCAGTAGCCGGGTGTCCAGAGCGCACCCATATAAGGCGGCTCAACCCACACCCCGGGAACCCAGTAGTACCCCATGGGCGCCCACGCCCAATACCCGGGCGTCCAGATGTAGTCTTCATCGGGCGGCGGCGGCTGATCGTAGTCCGGCAACGGCGGCGGAGGTTCGCTGGCCTCTTCCCCGGTCACATCGGCCTCATAGACTGCCTGGGCCTCATCCATGGCCTCCTGGTCGTCGGGGCCAGCATTCGGATCCTCATTCTGTGGATAGGCGCCATTTTGCGGATAGGCGCCGTCCTGCGGATACGCCCCATTCTGCGGATATCCATTGGGATCCCCACCCGCGTACCGCCGCTCGATTGGAGCCCCTTGGTTGCCGCCCTGCTGATATTGCGCCGCCTGCTGCTGCGCCTCGTTCTGCGTGGGATACTGGCCGTCAACCGGAGCGAGGTTGCCATTGCCGGGCTGGTTCTGCTGCCCGTCTGCATCTCCCTGATAGCTGAATGCGCTGTCCTGGGCCTGCACCGACCGGTGGCACCCAATGCCGCCCCACAGCAACGCCAGGCCAAGCCCTGCGACCGCCTTGGTGCGGATACCCCATTGGCCACCGCCCGCTGCGCCTAAAGCCTTCGTTTTGTATTGGGCCGCCCGGTTCGTCATGATGGTCTCTCCGTATTGCCTGTCAGCAAATTAGATGCCGGTTTCCGTTTGGTACAAGTTCCAAGTGTTCCTCTCGGCCGGCCGCTAACCTACTTCGCGGAGTACTCGACGGTTTCCTGCGTCCGCGTGTTTGTGACTGAGAACGTACCGTCCTCCCGGGCCGTCAACTTCAGTGGATTGCCGGTGTCAGGACCCGACAGGTTCGCAATGCGCGATTCCGCCGTATTGTGCTTTGCATCGTTTCCCTCGGCAACGTGTAACTGCCACAAATCTTCCAGTCTGGATGAACCCTCAACCGTGTCAAAGGTTGTGGGAACCGCCCCCTTGCGCGCCGAATTCTCAATGAACACCACCCGGGGCGCAATCGCCTTCACCAGCGCTGGGCTCCCGCTGCGGTCCAGCCCATGGTGGGATGCAAGGTAGATATCCACTTTGCCCAGCTTGTCGATCGGACACATCAGCCGCCGCTCCTCACCCCAGGTCAGATCGCC
>JAICMT010000165.1 GCA_025929125.1 Acidobacteriaceae bacterium
ATGGCGATCAGCGGCACGATTCCGATCGCGATCAGCAGCCAGAGCAGGAACGCATGCCACTCCCAGACCCAGATCTGACGGAGCAGGGCCACGGGCGCGGTGCGCGCGTGCTCGAAGAAAAGTGATGCGCTAAGCGGCATCGCGGAGGTTCGGAACACGAGTGTGCCCAGTCGCAGAAACGGAAACACCAGCGCAAGCTCCAGCGGGAACATGGCGTGATTGGCGATCTGCGTGGCCACGATATTTAATCGCAGCGCGAAAGAGAGCGCGAGGCAGAGGACGGTGGTGGAACCGACGACCGGATTCAGGCCCACGGCGATGCCGACTGCGATACTCCAGGCCAGGCGCTGCGGCGTGGCACCCATGCGAAGCAGCGCAAGAATGGGGAGCACGAGACGGCGGTAAAGCCAAGAGTGGTGCGTCTGAGGCGCGGGCACAGTTTTCAGCATAGCGGGTCAACTCGGCGGAACAGGATCGGCCTCGGCGGAGTTCAGCAGGCCTCGATCGCGCATGTGCCGGAGCACCTGCTCGACTGACCAATCGAGGGCCTCGGTTCCATCCACAGTGAGCGTGGCGCGTGCCGCGGAGGGCAACACAAAGAGGTCGGCCATGGGGCGGGCGGTGGCCTGGAACTGCTCGCGCACGGATTGCTCGGTGCGGCCGCGCTCGTGGGTGTCGCGGTGAATGCGGCGGATGAGGCAGACCTCGTGTGGGGCTTCGACGTAGACAGACACGTTGTAGAGGGGCACCAGTTCGTCGTAGTGGAGAGCGAGGATGCCTTCTACGATGACGAAGCGGGAGGGGACGAGAAGCTCGAAGGCTCCTGCGACACGAGTGTGGGTGCGGAAATCGTACACCGGTCGCTGAATGGGTTTGCCTTGGGCGAGGGCGCGAACATGCTCGAGGATCAACTCGGACTCGAGTGAGTCGGGGTGATCGAAGTTGAGCTTGTGGCGGGAGTCCAGGGGGAAGGCGGACAGATCGCGGTAGTAGAGATCGAGCGGGAACAAGGTCGCGTCAAGCTGCGAGGCGAGCTCCAGCGCAAGCGTGGTCTTGCCTGAGCCGGAACAGCCGGCGATGCCGATGACACACGGCACGTCTCGTTGGTCCTGCATCACCCGGCGGCAACCTGAGGGATGAGAGCCACGAGCAAGCTGGTGAACTGGACTTCGACGCGACGGCCGATATCCATGACTTCCTCGTGGTGGATGACCTCGCCGGAGACGCCAGCGGCGAGGTTGGTGACGAGGGAGAGTCCCAGGACCTCGAGTCCCATATGGCGAGCGACGATCACCTCGTGCACGGTGGACATGCCAACCATGTCGGCGCCCAGAGTACGGAAGGCGCGGATCTCCGCCGGAGTTTCGTAGCTGGGGCCGAGCACCGCAATGTAGACGCCTTCGATGAGAGTGTTCCCCTGACGCGCGGCCTCCGCCTGGGCGAGCTTCCGCAGTCTGGGCGAGTAGGCAGTGGTCATATCGAAGAAGCGCTGGCCCGCGCCGGGTATGCAGGCGAATCGCTCTTCGTTGGGACCGAGCGCGGCGTTTTGTCCGGTGAGGTTGATGTGATCGGAGATCAGCATCAGAGAGCCGGGCGCAATGTCCGCACGGATGCCACCGGCGGCATTGGTGACGATAAGTCTGGAACAACCGAGCAGACCGAGGACCCGCGCCGGAAATGTGACCTGGTCCATCGAATAGCCTTCGTACGCGTGAACGCGTCCCTGCATGACGGCAACGGGAACTCCTGCGATAAGACCAAGGACGAGCTTGCCGGAGTGGCCGACGACGGTGGATTGCGGGAAGTGCGGGATCTCGGCGTACGGGATGACGACGGCATCCTGAACCTGCGATGCAAAGCCGCCGAGTCCGGAACCCAGGATGATGCCGAGCCCGGGGACAACACGGGCTCTCTGACGCACATAAGTGACCGCTGCTTCAGCCTTGCTGAAGATATCCATGGGGAGCCGCTCCTGCCGTGTTTGAGCTAGTGTACGGCAGGCTGCTGGAGGCCGCGCGGGCAGGATGCGAGGCCGTCCAGCAGTGATTGGAGGACTGCGCGGTTTACTCCTCGTCGTCGTGGACTGGTTGTTTCGCGGCGGCTAGTATCTTCTCGGCGATGGGCTGTGGCACCACGTCATAGTGATCCATTTCCATGTGGAAGGTGCCGCGGCCCTGGGTCATGGAGGTGAGTGCGGTGCCGTAGGTCAGGATCTCAGCCATGGGCGCCTCGGCTCGTATGAGGGTACCGGTCGAGGTGCTCTCCATGCCCTGTACACGGCCGCGGCGGCCGCTCAGGTCTCCCATCAGCGCACCAGCGAACTCGTCGGGCGCCTCGATCTCCATCTTCATGATGGGTTCAAGGAGTGCAGGCTTGGCCTGCTCCATGCACTTGCGAAATCCGATGCGGGCAGCAAGTTTGAAGGCCATTTCGCTGGAATCGACATCGTGATAACTGCCGTCGGTGACGGTGCATTTGAAATCGACGACCGGGTAACCGGCGAGAAAGCCGCGAACAGCGGATTCGCGAATGCCCTTCTCCACGGCGGGCACGTACTGGCGTGGAATGGCTCCGCCAAAGATCTCGTTGGCGAACTGGAATCCGGTGCCGCGTGGAAGAGGTTCCAGACGCAGATAGCAGTCTCCGAACTGGCCGTGGCCGCCGGTCTGCTTCTTGTGGCGGCCCTGAGCCTCTGCCTTGCCGCGAATGGTCTCACGGTACGGTACTTTGGGGGCTTTGAGGACGACGTTGGTGTGATAACGGCGGGCCAGCTTGGAGACCAGAGCTTCGATGTGCGGCTGCCCTGCTCCGGCGACCAGGAACTCGTTGGTCTGGGGATCGCGATAGAAGCGCACCATGGGATCGTCTTCCATGAGCTTGTGAATCGCTGGGGCGAGCTTGTCCTCGTCGGCCCGGCTTCGGGGCTCGATGGCATAGGTCATCGCCGGCTCGGGCAGGGAGAGTGGATCGAGCACGAAGGGACTGGCCTTGTCGCCGAGGGTATCGCCGGTCTGGGTGACGCGAAGCTTGACGGCAGCGCCGAGATCGCCTGCATGCAGCTCCTGCGCCTCGACCGGCTTGCGGCCCTGCATGATGTAGACGTGATTGACCGACTCAGTCTCCTGCCGGTTGTAGTTCATCAGACCGGCATCCGACCGCATTTTGCCGCTGATGACTTTGAAGAAGGAGATCTTGCCCGCGAAGGGGTCAGTCATGGTCTTGTAGACATAGATGGCGAGGGGCGCGGCATCATCCACTTTGCGAGTGATGCGAGCGGCTTCGCCGGAGGTATGGGATCCATTTCCGTTGCCGTTGCCGGATGCGGAAGCAGCTTTGCCGCTGCCCGTGTACGGCTCCCGTTCGATCGGAGAAGGCGCATAGACCTTGAGGAAATCGAGCAGGTGGTCGGTGCCGACGTTGCGCAGCCCGCTGGTGAAGAGCACTGGGAAGATGCGGTCGTCGCGGATAGCCTCATGAAGGGCGGCGATGAGGTGCTCCTCCGGAATGGTGCCGACTCGGAAGAATTCTTCCATGAGCTCGTCCTTGCCTTCCGCAACGAGTTCGACGAGGGCCTCATGGGCGGCTTTAGCGTCGGAGGCGACCAGGTCCGGAATTTTGCCCGGCTCGCCATGGCCGTCACCATCCGGCGTGTAGAGGAAGGCCTTCATGGTGACGAGGTCCACGACACCATGGAAGCCCTTGTCATCTACGATGGGGAGCTGCACTGGGACGACCTGGCGGCCCCAACGCTCCTGAAATGTCTCGATCATCTGCTGGCGGCCGGTGCGGCTGTCTGCCTTCGGATGGTCCACCTGGTTGATGACGATCACGCGGGGCAGGTTGAGCTCCCCTGCATATTTCCAGACGCGATCGGTGACTGCCTCCAGCCCTGAGGGCGCATTGACGACGACCAGGGCCGCCTCAACTGGCAACATGGCGCAGCGCGCCTCATGCAGAAACATGTGGAAGCCAGGAGTATCGACGAAGTTGATCTTCGTACCCTCCCACTCGGCATAGGCGACAGCATTGGACATGGTGGTGCGCCGGGCTACGTCTTCTTCGTCATAGGCGGTGATTGCGGAGCCGTCCTCGACGCGTCCGCGAGTGGGCGTCATTCTGGCGGCGTGCAGCAGGGCTGCGATCAGTGTCGTCTTGCCACTATGGGCATGGCCGACCACAGCGACGTTGCGGATGTCCTGTCCGAGGTAATTCTTCATTGCACGCTCCCCATTCAATAAGGTGGCACGATAGCGGGTTGGAAGCCGCAGCCCATGGGCGGCTCGAAGCCGACGCGTGCCGGCTCAGGGATCGTGGGATGCAGGTGGCGCTTTTGACCGTCGGATCTGCCGCAAGCACACCTTCAGCGGGAACAGCGCATGAACTGCGCCGCGGGGCACATCGCGTGTTGCAACCACGATGCCAGCCATTCCTTGTCCTGCTTCACGGCTCTTCCAGGATGAAGAGCCAGTGCTCGCGAAAGCTTCGCAGATCCCAGCCATGAGAAGGCCCTGGGCTGCGGAATCGAATATTAACACATGAGGGCAAGGCGCCGCAGAGGCGCGAGGCGGAGGTTGCAATTGCATACGGCTGCGACGATCTGCCATGCTGTCTGCGAGGAAATGTTGCGATGAATGATGCTGCACAGAGAGTGACTGCCGCCTCGGCCGGGACAGTGCAATTGGGCGATCTGACCGTCAACCGGCTGGGATATGGCGCGATGCGCATTACCGGCAAAGGGATCTGGGGGCCGCCGGCGGACCGCGAGGGAGCGATTGCAACTCTGCGGAGGACCGTGGAGCTTGGGGTGAACCTAATCGATACGGCGGATTCGTATGGGCCGGGCGTGTCGGAAGAGTTGATCGCAGAGGCGCTGTATCCGTCTCCGAGCGACCTGGTGATCGCAACGAAGGGCGGCTGGGA
>JAICMT010000529.1 GCA_025929125.1 Acidobacteriaceae bacterium
AAAGTCGAGTGGAAGGCGTCGGCCGGGACGACACAGCGCGAGAGGACGACTGCCCGCGTGCGGAATGTTCCTCCGGTAAAAATCAATGAGGTCCGCTTCGGCACTACCGAGAATCCAGCGGATCAGTTCATTGAGCTTTTCAACGCTTCCGGCCACAGCGTCGATCTCTCCCGCTGGGCACTGATGAGCACTCCGAGCCAGTGGGCTTCGATCCGGCTCGCAACCATACCCGCCGGAACCAAGCTCGCCCCGCACAGCTTTTACGTTCTGGGTCTCTCCAACTCCGGCCTGGCATCCCCGGCAGCAGCCGGAGCAAAGACGATCTACGTGCGTGACACCCATAATCTCTCGCCAGGGCAGAAGATCGATGTCGATGGCGAAGCCCGCACCATTGAAGCGGTAGGAACTCCAGCGGCGGCGAAGACCACGCTGTTTATCCCAGTATCCACCGGCCCATGGCTCACATTTCCTGCCGGGGCCAGCAATCTCCCGGTTGCCAGCGCCGCCGGATTTACCGAAGGCCAGAAGATCGGCATCGATCTCGGCGGCAAGTATGAGGAGGCCACTGTCACTGCGGTCGGCAAAGCCGCAACGCAGACCACGCTCGCCGCAGCTGCTTTCGCAGGCGCGACGAACATCAAGCTTGCAGCTGACACGGACATCTCCCCCGCCGATACGCTGACCATCAGCACTGGAGCGCGCAAGGAGATCGTCAAGGTGGCGAAAGTCGGCAGTGCTGGAGCGAACGGTACAGGCGTAGAGCTGGTCGCTCCACTACGGCTCGACCATGCGACCGGCGTCGACGTTTCGGATCCAGGCACGGGCATCAGCTTCAAACCTGCCACGCACAACGTGCACCTCAGCGCTGACGCACTCCAGCCGCTCGGCTCCGGAATTACTCTAGACCGTCCTCTCACACGCAGTCACTCCTACGGCGCGCCGGTTACAGGGGCATCAGCTTCCGAGACCGGCTATCAGGGGCCATCGCCCAACCAGTGGTTCGGCGACACCTTGTCTGCAGCTGCCGGATCCCTTGCGTTGCTCGACGCCAGTGGCTCGGCCGTCGTCGATGCGATGGTCTACGGCTCACAGCAAAGCAACTCCAGCGCAAACGGGACAATCGCCAGCCCCGAACTCGCCACACTGGAAGGCGATCAAGGCAAAGGCGGCTGTATTGCGGTGGTTTCGCGCCTTGTGGGCGGCACCGGCTTCAGCCTCGGCCGCTACCCAGACGGCATGGACACGGATTCCAATTGCAGCGACTTCCATGTTCAGGCCACAGCAGCCCTCGCCTCACCTTCCGCGATCGGCGCGACCAACATCAAGGTGGCCGCGGTAGACGGCTTCAACCCAGGCCAGACTATCTTCATCGACTCGGATACGAATGAGGAGCAGGGAACGATCGCCACGGTCGGCACTCCCGGAGCAAGCACCACCACTGCAGCGCTCGCAGTTGGAGCTACCTCGATTCCGGTGGCTAATGCTTTCGGCTTCCGCCCCGGCCAGACGATCTCCATCGGCGAAGGT
>JAICMT010000389.1 GCA_025929125.1 Acidobacteriaceae bacterium
AGGCAGCGCCCCCTTGACACGGCCGATACAATTAAACAAAGCACCAAACCGAGCCGTCGTGCGCCTTTCCCCATCCCGATTTCGGGATTGGAATCCCGCAGGACCTCCGCCAAAAAGACCCTCCAGCAGGGCCGACACGATCCGATCTTTGCCAACTCAGCGCATCCCTCGTCCGTAACATGCGAGCAGTAACCGCCTGTTGTCAAGAGAGGGACTCCCCTCCGGTAACCATTCTGGAATCAATAAAACCGGAGTAGATACCCGGGGGGGTGGGTTACTCCACCTCTTCCGGAATAATCAGCAGCACTTCCACCTGAGCGAGCTGCCCATTCTGCCGTGCCGGCCGGAACTGCCACTGCTGCAGCGCAGTCAGTACAAACTTGGTTGCAACGAACTGCGTCGGAAAAACCACATTCAAGTGCTCGAACTTTCCAGAAAGGTTCACGAATCCATGCACCATCACCGCATCCGTGGTGTAGTCGGCCGGATCCAGATGAGGCTGGACCACGTCGAACGGCCACGGCGCCTCCGGACGCATCGCGTTCGTGACGGAGGCCGCAGCATTGGCTGGCATCGAGTACTGAAGGATCCAAGCCTTGCCTTTGCCTAGGTGGAGATACACGGTGTACACCAGCCGCCCCGCCCAGATCGTCACCGTCTCCGGGTACTGTTCGGCAAGCGCTGAACCTACAACGACCACGCCGAATTGTCCGTCCTTTGGAAGATGCACCGCCGTCGTCGAACGCCCCACTCCATCGTCGCTCCCGGTGTCCGAGCCCGCCACCGCAGGACCGGCGACCGAAGCAGTCTGCGGTCCGGGCCGCGAGCCTGTAGCCGGTTGATTGGCCGCTCCGGTCGTGCCCTGTGCCGTTCCCGGAGCGGGCTGTTGGCCGGTCCCGTGACCCACGGGACTCTTACTCTCGGTCGCGGCTGTCCCGCTCCCCAGTGAGCCCACCTCCATCGGCCGCGCTGGCATATTCGCCAGCGGAACCGGCGTAGCCTTTTCCTTGGCGCGCAGATCGGAGATCGAGACAATCTGCGCCGAATTCGTCGGCTGTGCCTTCGCAGAAGAAGTCTCAGGAACGCTCGCCGCCGCGGCTTGGCTGCGAACCACGATCGGAGTGGTCGTGCTCGCCTGCAACGCAGAGAGCATGCTGGTTGTGCTGCTCGAGCTCATCCGGATGTTCGCCGGATGCAGCTCGCGATTGGGCGGCTCCAACGTCGGGCGAAGCTTCGCGACGACCGAAGGCTTGAGTGCAGCGGGCGTGATCACCTTGACCGGCTCTGGCGGAGGCGTCCACCGGATCGCCAGCGGTACCGGTGTCGGCTGCTGCAGGAGCAGATCCTTGGGCGCGTCGGGTTGGATCAGGATCTGGTTCCTCGGTGCGAGTTGGTTCAGCCGCTCCGGCAGCGACGGCATTGCCGCCGCCATCTGACCGGCAGCAGCGGAAGGTGGCGCAGCCGGTGCCGGCGCAGCATGTTCGGACCTCGCCAAGGCAGGCCGCAATGGAGGTGGCGACTCCAGCGGGGGCGCCTGCAGGATGCGAACCGTATAGCGATGCGAGGGGGCAAGCGCAAGCCTGGGCGAGTTTCGCACACCCAGATAGAGCCAGATGCACAGCGCGGTATGGACCAGCAGCGAAACCAGCGCAGAGGATGAACCTCGGCGCTGCGGCGGGGGAGAGCGAAACAAACCGAGAATCAGCGGAGCACTCATGACGCAAGCCTGAGCTCGTGAGAATTTACATGCGTCGGACAAGTTTCAAGATGCAATTCAAACGCCATCGGGGCCGCAGCCCAAGTCTCTGAAAAGCAAGTGTAAGCCACGGAATCGTGTCTACGCGATGACACAGCTTTCACCGGGGGTAAACATTCGTTCACACCTGGTTGCTGGAAAAGGTTCTAACTGGCTGATTCTTTGCGAAAACGGGGTACTATCTTTGGCAGAGTAATTGCGACGCGTGACATAGAGGCAGAACTGGCTGGACAGTCAGTTCGATGGGTTTTTGATGAACAAGAGAGTGCAGTTAATCCTTTTCAGCGCATTCGTAATCGCCGCCTTGTGCAGCTACGTTGTCTACCGGGTAGTGGGGACACGAATCGCTGTAGCGCATAAACAGACTACGACCGTGGTGGTGGCAGCCAAGGATGTGAAGCTGGGTAGTGTGCTGAAAGACGAGGACATCGGCACTGCGGAGCTCGCCGGGCCTCCTCCGAAGGGAGCGATCCTGAATCGCCAGGATGCCGTGGGGCGCGGAGTCATCTCCGACCTGTACCAGGGTGAGCCGATTCTGCAGGGCCGACTTGCCGCGGCGGGTGCCGGCGGTGGCCTGGCGGCCACTATTCGTCCAGGCATGCGGGCCTGCGCCATCAAGGTGGATGAGGTGGTAGGCGTAGCAGGTTTCGTCACTCCGGGAATGCATGTGGATGTGCTGATCTCCGGAAATCCCCCGTCGGCGACCTCAACTCTCGATGGTCCGAAGGTTCGTACGCTGCTGCAGAATATCGAAGTGCTCTCTGCAGGTGAAGATATCCAGCGCGACAACGACGGTAAACCGCAGCAAGTCCAGGTGGTCAACCTGCTGGTTACGCCCGAGCAGGCCGAAGCCTTGAGCCTCGCCAGTAATCAGACCAAGGTACAACTGGTGCTGCGCAATCCTTTGGATACGGCGATCGCACAGCCTCCTGGGACGGCGGTTGCGGCTCTCTTCCAGCAGAAGGATACGCCCGTTCCGGTGAGCAGGCCGGTGCGTACAGCCCCCCCA
>JAICMT010000023.1 GCA_025929125.1 Acidobacteriaceae bacterium
CCAAGGAACAGTCCTACGCGATCCTTCCCATCGCCACCGCGAACCTCTCCCTGCTTGCCGCCAAGAGGGGCAAGGCGGAAAACGCAGCCCAGCTTCGCGCCATCACCCTCACCACGCTCGACGCGATCGCCTCGCCACCGCTCCACCCCGGTTTCCTGCAGCTCATTGGCGACGCGTGCTTCGATCTCGGGGAATATCGCCGCGCAACCACCTACTACGAGCTGTGTGCCCAGCTCGTCTCGAACAACGGTGACGCCCTGAATACCGCGGTCCTTCTCGCGAAGGCAGGCCAATGCTACTGTCGCGCCGGTTTGAACGACCAGGCAGTCATTCCTCTGCGAGCGGCGATGCGCATATTTCGCCAGCACCCGGCCGATCCCCGTGTCCCCGATGCTCTCATCAACCTCGGAAACGCCCTGCGTAAAAAGCAGCCCGCTCAGGCCGAACCCGCCTACAAAGAGGCGGCCGAGTGGTATGAGTCACGCCTGCAGTTGGAGGCCGCCGCGCCCGCCTGGGTCAACCTCGGCGTGCTCTGCTCGGAGAACGGACGCCATCAGGAGGGTCTTGAGTACTACCAGAAAGCGCTCGAGGTTCGTCAGCGTTCACCCGCTACTCCTCCAATCCGGACCGCCAGTGTGCTGAATAACATGGCCAACTGCTACCGTCGGCTGCAGAACTTCCCCGAGGCCCACCACCACGTCGAACGAGCCATCCAGCTCCTGGAGCCCATCTCGGCCACCGATTCGGCGGCCGCGCGCCTGCTGGCCTCCGCCTATCACTCCTGGGGGCTCATCTTCGCCGCCGAATCGCGCGACACCGAGGCACTCCACTGGCTCAGTAAGGCAGATGCCACCCGCCAGCAGCAGCCGAACCCCAGTCTGGAAGACACCGCCGTCGATCTTACCGAGCTCGCCGTGGTTCTGGATCGTCTCGGTCGCGCCGATGAGGCGGATGCCGCGCGCCAGCGACTTGCCGTCATCCGCAGCACGCAGCAGGCCGGCAAGGCAGCGGAACTTGACCTGACTGGACTCTCCGAGGCGAGCCCTGGAGCCGTCCAGATCGAGATTGACCACCCACGGCCTCACAGTCCGGAACAGAACGGCGCCCTGACCGAGCTCGGTCGCAGGCTGGGCGGACTGGCCACCAACTGCAATACCGGACGGTACACCGGCTCTGTGAGCATTCCCGAGGCAACCACTCTGCTCTTCTACGGCGCGGATGCCGAAGCCCTCTTCCGCGAGCTCGAACCCGCTCTCCGAGCCGACCCGCTCTCCCGCAACGCCCGAGTCACGCTCCGTCAGGGCCAAACCACCCGCGAGCTCACCCTCACGATCCACTGACCAGACCAAAAACGTGTCAAGCCCTGAATCGTCCATCCAGCTGAAAACGCGTGGGATAACGATGTTACTTAACCCTGCTCCATTCGATAGAATAAAAATAGGGGATAAAGTTCCGTGTCTCCGGGTGGCGCGCTGAGATCGCGAGTGGAACCGCAATTCTAAATTGCTGATTCCGGAGAACATACATTGCAAGTCCGGGTATAAGCCTCGCGTTTTGAAGACTTTGTGCATTTCAGGTACAGGGGGGAGGGGGCCGCTGGCGAAGACACCCCAGATCCGCATGGTCGCCGTCGACATGGACGGGACGCTGCTCGACGACCGTGGCCAGGTAAGCCCGCGCAACCTCGCTGCCCTTGCCGCCGCCCGCACCGCTGGCGCAGAAGTCGTGATCGCCACCGGCCGCCGCCACTCCTACGCCATGCGCGTACTCCGGCCGCTCAACCTGCCGCATGTAGGGAAGCTGGTCAGCTCCAACGGCACCGTAACCCGAACCATGGGTTGCGTCGGCCCGGGCGACAACGCGGTCCGCTCCGTGCCGATCGCTCGAAGCCAGCTCTCCCATGAAGCGGCGCTCTGGCTGTGCGGCCACCTCGGCGAGTTCCGAAACGCGCTCGTCCTCACCTTCGACCGCCTGAACGAGGAGGGAGGCGACGCGCGCGGTGCACTTGTCGTCGAGCACCTCGATGAGCTCAACGCCTCGATCGGTCGCTGGATGGCCGCCAACGAGCCCTACATCCTGCATGTGGATCCGCTCGAGCTGGCCCTTGATCCAGCGACCTGCGGCGCTCCCATCCAGGCGATGCTCTGCGGTTCGGTCGAGCGCATGCGCCGCGCCGAAGCCAGGCTGCTGGAGCATCCAGGCGTGGTCGCAGTCGGCCACACACCCGCGGCGGTCGAAGCGCACCACATCATCAACCTCCATCGCACCGAGTACCCGGAGCGCGATCTCTCGATTGTGGACATCCTGCCCGCCGGCTGCTCCAAAGGCGCGGCTCTGTTATCGCTCGCAGCGGCGCAGGACATTGCCCCGGATCAGATTCTCGCGATCGGCGACAACTGGAACGACGTCTCGATGCTTGAGATCGCGGGCTCTGCGGTCGTCATGGGCAATGCTCCGGAAGACCTCAAGATCTTTGCCCGCGAGCGTGGCTGGCGCATCGGCCCTTCCAACCTGGAGGATGGCGTCGCCGAAGCGATCGAGTCCGCTCTGTCCATCGGTGCTGGCCGTTAGTTCTTAACCGCGCGCTTCGATCGCCCGCGGCAGCTTGTCATAGATTCCGCCGAAGCCACCGTTTGAAAGGATTGCCACCACGTCCCCGCTTCGCAGCTCCGGAACCATCGCGGCAAGAATCTCGTCCACATCTGCGTAGAGCGCCGCTTCGTTTCCGCGAGTCCGCAGCATTGCAACCACGTTCTCTGGATGCAGGCGCTCGCTCTCCGGAATCGCCTCCAGCTTGAAGACACCGGCAAGAACGGCGTGGTCTGCCAGCGCGAGGCTTTCGACCAGCGCGGTCTCGAACACGTTGCGGCGCAGCGTATTCGATCGCGGCTCCAGCACCGCCCAAAGCCTGCGGCCCGGATACGATGTCCGCAGAGCGCGCAGGGTTTCGCGGATCGCCGTGGGATGATGCGCGAAGTCGTCGATGATGGTGATGCCTTTGACTTCGGCTCGTATTTCGAGCCGCCGCTTGACTGAACGGAAGCTCGCCAGAGCCTCCGCGATGGTTCCGGCGGGAACGCCCTGTCCTGCTGCCAGGGCAGCGGCCGCGGTCGCGTTCAGCGCGTTGTGCTCGCCGGCCAGAGCCAGTTCCAGCTCGGCAAACCGCTCGCCCCCGCGCAGCAACGTCCAATGCGATCTGCCGTCCTGATGCCGCATCTCAGCAACGCGCCAGTGTGAGGCGTCCTTGAATCCATAACGCTCCACGGCACAGAAAGCTCTGGAAACACACGCATCCACGTTCTCGCTCCCGTCGTACGCCACTAAGCGCCCGCGTCGAGGTATCAGGTTCACGAAACGGCGGAAGGCGGTCTTCGCCGCCTCCAGATCGGCATAGATGTCGGCATGGTCAAACTCAACGTGAGTCAGGACCGCGGCATCCGGAAAGTAGTGCAGAAACTTCGGGCCCTTATCGAAAAACGCGGTGTCGTACTCGTCGCCTTCCAGAATGAAAGGCGTCCTGACGCCATCGCCTGCCGGACGCACGAGAAAGCTGGTTCCGAAGTTCTCTGCGACCCCGCCGATCAGAAAAGAGGGCGCGAATCGGGGATCGTTGCGCCCGGCGCACTCGTAGATCCAGGCCAGCATGCTGGTGGTCGTCGTCTTCCCGTGAGTTCCCGCAATGACCAGCGACTCGCGGCCGGCGAGAAACTCATCGTGCAGGATTGCCGCCATCGAAGTAAATGGGATTCGCTCATCGAGCACGTGCTCCAACTCCACGTTGCCGCGCGAGATCGCATTGCCAACGATCACCAGATCCGGTCTAGGCGTCAAGTTGCCCTCGGAGTAGGGCTGATGCACTGCGATTTTCATGCTGGCCAGCTGGTCACTCATCGGCGGATAGGCGGCTGCATCGGAGCCAGTCACACGATGCCCCTGCGCCTGCAGCATGCCGGCAAGTGAAGCCATCGCAGTCCCGCAGATTCCGATGAGGTGGATGTGTTTCGAACGGGTCGTCATACGTTGTCGAATACAGGCGTCCTCGCCAGTGTAGATGCTAGACCGCGACTGCGGGCTCGAGGAACTCGAGCAACGGAGTATCCGCATCCGTAAGATCGAGACGGACCCGCACGCCCAGCGGAAGGGTGACGTTGGGAGCATCGACGTGCCCGGAACGCAGGCCGATCGCAATCGGTCCTTCAAATTCCTGCAGCGCGTGAAGAATGGCCTGTTCCAGCAGTTCACGATCGCGCTCTGCAACGCACTGCCGCATGTCGCCGAAGACGATCCCCTGCACGTTACGCAACATGCCTGCATACCGCAGATGAAGCAGCATGCGATCCCACTGGTAAGGTTTGGTGCCAATGTCTTCAAGAAAGAGGATGCGCGGCTCTCCTGCCGGCAACGGCGCATACGGCGTGCCCAGCGCCTCGGCGTAGATGGAGAGACACCCGCCGGAGAACACACCCTCACTATGTCCGCTTCGCAACACCCGCAGACCTTCCGCGGGACCGAGCGTCCACTGCGACCGCTCCAGCAGAGCATGGCTCCAACTCGCGGAATCCACCCCGTTCGCCCGACCGAAATCGGCGGCGGCCATGGGGCCGTAGAAGCTGACCAGATTGCACTCACGCGCGAGCCAGATGTGCAGCGAGGTATGGTCGCTGTAGCCGATGAACGGCTTGGGATTCGCCCGAATCAGCTCAGCATTCAGATGCGGCAACAGCTCTGCGGAACCCCAGCCACCCCGGGTGCAGAGGATGCCATCGGTCGTCGGATCGTCAAAAGCCGCCATCAGGTCGCTGGCCCGTTGCTGCACTGTGCCCGCGTAATAAAGTGGTCCGCCGCCCAGTGCGTTCGGAAAAAGCACCGGATGAAAGCCAAGCTCGCTCAGCCGCTTCATCCCCGCCTCCACCAGCTCGGGTCGTGGCGTGCTCGCAGGAGAAACTACGGCGATATGAGCCCCAGGCCGTAATGCACGCGGTCTGACGAATCCGGAACTCACAGCGACGCTTCCTCCGTAGAAGTTGTTCCTGCCGCTTCGGACTGCAGCGCTTCGCCCTGGCACACGATCTCCGCGGGACCGGTCAGCAGCATGGCTGCCTGATTCGCCGGCCAGACGGTGCGTTGCGGGCCACCTTCCGCGATCGCAGTAAGCTCTCGGTCGGTTTCGCGCAGAACCATCGCAGCAGCGGACGAAGCGCAGGTTCCGGTTCCTGAGGACGTGGTCGGGCCGCAGCCGCGCTCGAAGATGCGAAATGCAATTTCTCGCGGGGACCTCACTTGGACGAACTCAACATTCGTGCCGTGCGGGAAATGCGGGCTGCCGCTGATGATAGCGCCTAACTCCTGCCACGGAAGACCGTGCGCGCTGAAGTCCTCCGTCTCCACGAACAGAACAAAATGCGGGTTGCCGACATTGACCATGGCGCCTTCCACCTCTCCGACGCGTGGCAGCACGATGGTCCGCGGCATCACGCGTGGTACGCCCATCTCGCTTTCGATCAGGTATTCCGTCCCGCTGCGTTCCATCACCCGACAGGCACGGATGCCGCCGTGCGTGCCCAGTGCCACGCGTTCAATCCCTTCGCTGTGCGCAAGCCACGCGGCCACGCAGCGGGTGCCATTGCCAGAGAGTTCAGCCTCACTCCCATCGGCGTTGAAGAGCCGTAGAAAGTAATCGCCGGGCCGGGTGCCGGAGCGATCCAGGAACTCGATTCCGTCGGCGCCAATACTGGTGTTTCTCGAGCAGAGCAGGCGCGCAAGCTCGGCATGGTTCCGGCCGGCGACGCTCTCCTCAATTACTAGAAAGTCGTTGCCGCATGCATGTGCTTTGACGAATGGGATCAACTCGACTCAGTCCTCTTCTTCATCGTTGTACGCGATTACCTTGTCGGTGGCATCACTTGCATTCAGCTTAGCGAGAACTTCTTTGTGACGCACGCTGCTCAAAGAGATGGTGAACGAAACCCGCTCCTGAGCACCGAGTTTGTCGCGCTCAACAATCTGAAGCCTCAGGTGCTCCCGGTCAAGCACACTCAGAATTTCGCCGAACATGGCGTTCTCGTCCGTGCCTCTAACCTCGTAAATCATTGGAAATCGCTTCCAATTCGCTTGCGATTCCATCAACCCGACGAACCGCAGTGCGGTGTAAACGATCACCGTTGCAAAGATCGCCTCGATGTATAGGCCGGTTCCGCAGGCCATTCCGATGGCAGCCACAACCCACACCGTGGCGGCACTGGTCAGGCCAAGTACCCGCGAGCGCGAGTGCAGGATGAGACCGGCCCCAAGAAAGCCGATACCCTGAACGATATTGGAGGCAACCTGCCCCCGGTTCGGAGATAAGTCCCCGGCAAGCACCGCCGATAGAGTGGTAAATAGTGCAGCTCCCATGCAGATCAGCATGTTCGTACGGAGGCCGGAAGCTTTGTGCCGGCGTTCTCGTTCCCAGCCGATCACAGCCCCCATCGCACATGCGATGAGCATGCGCGCGACGGTGCCCTGGAGAATGCCAAGGTGCTGTGTAGCGCTGAGTTGTGGTGCAGGAAGGTCGATCATCTATCGTTGGCTCCAGCCAAGAGTAGCACCGGGAACTATCGCGAAAAGCCGCCGAAACGCTGCGACTGGTAAATATGGGCGCTCCGTTGGCCGGTTCCCCCGATGATCGTTACCTCGAGCAATCCGTCTGGATGCTCGGCGACGGCCCTTGACACCGCATCGCCCTCAAACGCCACGATGTACGCTGCATGAGCAGCGGGGTTTTCCAGCGCGGCATGCCAGCTGTCGTAGTCGGTTTCGTTGATCGTCTGCCGCAGTGGAATGCCGGCATCCTGTAACGCACCGATGTGATCGGACTGTTGCATCAGGATGGTGGAACCGGCAGGCAACTCATCCAGCAGCAGCGCCAGATTGCGTTCAAATGGAACCCTGGTCGTCGCGTTGACGATCGCTTCCTTCAGCACCAAAGGCGGACTGTAGTTGGCCAGGACCTTGGACGGGCGGTGCCGGACAAGACGCACGATCTGCTGGCAGGCAGCCGCGCCGAAGATCATAGCCAGTGGGTTGAGAACCGCTAGTCCAAGGGCTGCCGGATAGAGCAGCCGCCCACGACGGGAGCGGCTTGCATCCGATGCGTCGAGCCATCTCTCCTCAAGCGCGCCGAGAGTAATCGCAGCAAAGAGTGTGAGCGCCGGCAGCAGTGCAAGGCCGTAGCGCGCGTTGTAGTACGAATGCGGATAAAGCTGCGGAATGAAGATCGGCACCGATCCATAGGCTACGGAGTAGACGTAAAAAGGAAGCGGCACCCATAAGAGGAGAGCCGCGCGCGGCATCCTCCTCCGGGTTGCAAGCCACAGACCGGCGAGTGCGGCAGCCATGAGCAGCCAGCCGGTCTCCCAGGCAGCTGCAACAACCTGTGCCGTGCGCGTGTAAAAAAGCAGCGCCCAGCCGAGGTTGTGCCAACCGCGATAGTGCTTCGAGCCCGGAGGCGAGGTGCGCTTCTCAATCGCTGGGGCAGAATACGGCCCACGCATGAAGTCCAGTGCGTCGTGGTAGAAGTGCTGGTTGTACCAGAACCAGAGCAGCGGGCCACTGACTGCCAGTAGTGTGAAGATGCTGAACGGCAGCACCAGCCTGCGGCGCATATCCGGCGCCCGCCAGAGGCTCCAGGCGATCGCACACCACGCAACAGCGCCTACCACCCATCCGTCGTACCGCGTAAAGACAGCGGCGAAGATCAGAAGACCCAAACCGATCAAGTTGCGTGCAGCACGTTGTCGCTGGGCTGCGCTGATCGCCTCGACCGCCTCAAGAGTCATAAGAGCGATCCAGATAAACTCCGCCAGAAACAGCGGCTCTGTCATGGCGGTCGTCGCGAGGTACAGCAGGTTGGCGTTGAGTGCGTAGAAAGCGGTCGCGGCCAGTGCCCAGCGCGGCTTGAGCATGCGCCGTGACAGCCGATAGAACCCGACGTTCCCGACGATATAACACGCGAGCGAGGGCCATGCTCCCGCCAACCCGCTCTGCCAAAGCGACAGCTTCTGCACAAACGGCAGGATCAATAAGTGCAGCAGAGGCAGCCAGACGCCGCCGAGCTGAATCAGCCCGGGATTCCGTGTATCTAGGATCCGTCGAGCAATCCCGAGGTGCGCGACCGCATCGCCATACAGCAACAGATACCCACGCGAGAAACAGAGCATCAGAGAAAGAAAGCCAAGCAGCACCGAAAACATCAGCACTGGCGAAAGCTCCTGACGAGTTGCTGGACGGATCTGCTCCCAGTCGATCTCCTCGATCGGCTGTCCCGTGCGGCGTGCAGCCGGGCGGCCCGGGTTAGATCTCCTCGTCGCCAAGGTGCGAGATCTCCCGGAACAAGTTGAAGCGTTCGTTGATCTCTTCGCGAGATACATCCTGGAGACGCTCGATGCCGAAGCGCTCGACAGCGAAGGAGCCCATCACCCCGCCATAGAACATGGCGCGGCGAAACACGGCCGGTGTGAGCTTCGGCTGCGACGCGATGTAGCCGTAGAACCCGCCGGCGAACGAGTCGCCCGCGCCGGTGGGGTCCACCACCTCTGCAAGGGGCAATGCCGGCGCGCGGAACGGAGAGGGATCGTCCACGCCTGCGAACGATCGATTGCAGAAGAATGCGGTGGCGCCGTACTCTCCATGCTTCACCACCAGGGACTTCGGTCCCATGGAGAGCACCTTGGCGGCGGCGCGTACGGCATTGCTCTCGCCCGAGAGCATCCGCGCCTCTCCGTCGTTGATCAGCAGGACATCGAGCTCTCGCAGCACCTTCGCAAGGTTGGAGCTATGGTCCTTGATCCAGTAATTCATCGTATCGCCACACACCATGCGAACGTTCCGCATCTGACTCCGAACCTGTGCCTGCAGTACCGGGTCGATGTTGGCCAGAAACAGATACTCGCTGTCCTGATAGGCAACAGGAATCTTCGGCTCAAACTTCTCAAATACGTTGAGTTCGGTTCCCAGCGTCTCCGCCTCGTTCAGGGTGCCGGCATAAGCCCCGGTCCAGTGAAAGCTGAGCCCCGGGGCGCGTTCGATGCCACGCGTATCAATGCCGCGGCGCGTGAACACCGCTTCGTGTTCCGCCAGAAAGTCCTCGCCAACGACCGCGATCACGCGCACCGGAGTGAAGTAGCTGGCTGCAAGCGAAAAATGTGTCGCAGCGCCACCCAGAATCTTCTCCCGCTTACCGTGCGGCGTCTCAATTGTGTCGAACGCGACCGAACCTACAACCAGAATTGCCATATCTCTCGATTCTCTCAGGAACAAACTTGTGTGGAAGCTTCGTCGGGATGATCTGGGTCTGGGATGCCGCTATAGATATTTATTCACCAGCAGGCCCAGTTTTTCGCGCGCAGCATCCGGGATCGCCTTGGGGTCGGTGAGGATCGCAAACCTGAGGGCGCTGGAGCAGGCGCAGGTACGTTCTGCCGGCATAGCCCGAACCGCTGCTTTGACCACCTTGCCTGCATTCTCCGCATTCTGGTGCAGCACGGCGACGATCTGATCAACGGTCACGTCGTCATGTCCCTCGCGCCAGCAGTCGTAATCGGTCACCATGGCCAGCGTGGCGTAGCAGATCTCCGCTTCGCGCGCGAGCTTGGCCTCTTGGAGATTGGTCATGCCGATCACATCGGCACCCCAGCTCCGGTACAGGTTGGACTCGGCCCGCGTTGAGAACTGCGGCCCTTCCATACACACGTATGTGCCTCCGGACTTGCCCACAACCCCAACTTCTGTACATGCTTCTGTGAAAGCAGCTGCAACCGTCGCGCAGACGGGATCGCCGAACGCCACATGCGCGACAATCCCCTCGCCAAAGAAAGTGCTGGTACGGGCGAAGGTGCGGTCGATGAACTGGTCGGGAATAACGAAGTCCGTCGGCTTGTGCTCTTCTTTCAGTGAACCCACCGCCGATACCGACAGGATGCGCTCCACACCCAGCGCCTTCATCGCATACAAGTTCGCTCGGAAGTTCAGTTCGCTTGGCAGAATGCGGTGGCCCCGGCCATGCCGCGCCAGAAAGGCTACGTTACGTCCTTCTAGTTCGCCCAGGATGAAGGCATCGGAAGGGTCGCCGAATGGGGTTGCGACACGTTCCTCCCGCACATGGGTGAGTCCGGGCATGGCATACAGGCCGCTGCCTCCAATGATTCCAATCTCCGCCTTCTGCAACGATCTGGCTCCTGTAGCGCGCAAAATTCGGAAGGCGCCTTCACGAGTATATCTTCCCAGATCGGGCTGACCCGTATGTGCGATTCCGACGCCGATCAGTTGCGAACTAACGTTCCCATACGGCCATTCCGGCACGCATCAGGCCAGCCGAAGAGATCGCATGCACCAGATCGACACCGGGATCGTGGCCGGGATCGTATCCAGAATCACGTCGGGGCTTCCCGGTAGCGGATGCAATCTGCAGCGGTCCCTGC
>JAICMT010000138.1 GCA_025929125.1 Acidobacteriaceae bacterium
AACGAGTCATGGAACGTCCGCAGCAGAAACTCGCCCGGTGCGAGATCGCGTCCTTCCGTCACCTCGGCGCTCACCTCCGGAGCACTCCCCAGAATCACCTGCGCGACCGGATTTGTCGCAACCATTGTCGAGCTCCCGGCAAACGCATCCGTCGCCCACCGCCGCTCGAACCCCGATCCACCGTTCGCCTTCGCAACCGGCAGTTTCCGGCTGCCAAGTTCGTTCCGAAGCACCTGCTGCGCCATCTCCGTCAGGTCATCCGGGTTCTCGGCAAGTGCGGTCAGCTCGCCATCCGACATCTCCGCATACAGCCCACGCAATCGCTCCAACGCCTGGGAATCCACTTCATAAGCCATGCCGCCGAGGATAGCATCCCGCACCGTCCTTCCCTTACCGCCCTGGGCAGCTGATTTGCATCGCAGCGTCTTGCGCGCCGGCCACTATACTTCCTCCTAGCCATGAACATCACGCGCAGACGCGGAGCCATTGCCCTGGCCATCACCCTGGGCGTGCTGATCATCGGCGGACTCATCGCCTTCTATATCCCATGGGTGCTGCTGAACGAACGCAGCATCATGCTGTTCGTTCTCGGCCTCATTCTCCTTGGCTTGCTCGTCGCCGGAGTCGTGCTCAACACCGTCTTCCTCGTCCGTGAGGTGCGCCGCAACGAGCGGCAGGACTCTTTCCTGAACGCCGTTACCCACGAGCTGAAAACGCCTATCGCTTCCCTCCGTCTCTACCTTGAAACCCTGCAGCGCCGGGAAATCCCCGAACCGCAACGGCAGGATTTCTACCGCATCATGCTCGAGGACACCGGACGCCTGCTCAGCACAGTCGAGCAGGTGTTGAAGGCAGGCGAGCTGAACGCCCGCAGCCGCCATCAGAACCGGTCACTACTCGAGATCGAACCGATCGTCTCTGATTGCATTGCCATCACACGCCAGCGCCATCACCTTCCCGATGACGCCATCGTCCTCGAACGTGTTCCCGGCGCGGTGCGGCTGCGGGTGCGCGGCATCGCAGAGGATTTGCGCACCGCAATCGTCAACGTGCTCGATAACGCCGTGAAGTACTCCCCCAACGGAGTTCAGGTGCGCTGTTCGCTGGCCATCGTCAACTATGCCAGCGTCCGCCTCAGCATCTCCGACCACGGTGTCGGCCTGCCGCCGGGACAGGACAAACGCATCTTCAAGCGCTTCTACCGTGTACCCGGCCGAATGGCAGTCAAGATCAAAGGCACCGGCATCGGCCTGTTCCTCGTCCGCACCATCGTCCGCCAGCACGGCGGCGAGGTAAAAGCCGTCAGCGCCGGCCTCAACCAGGGCACAACCATCTCAATCCTGCTGCCCCTCGCAAGCTCGCTTCCGGCAGAGTCCATCCTGCCTGCGGCCCAGGCGGAGGTTCAGCAGTGAGTGATCTCCCGCCGCTGATCGCCCTGATCGAAGACGAAGATCACCTCGCCCGCGGGGTGCTTTTCAACCTGGAACTCGAGGGCTACCGCACCCATCACGAGTCTGACGGCGACGCAGCCCTGAATTACCTGCTGCAAGCTCCGGCGGCAGGCCCGCAGCGCATCTCGCTCATCGTGCTCGACTGCATGCTGCCCGGCAGAGATGGTTTTTCCATCGCCCGCACTCTCCGGGAAGCTCGCCGCTTCACCCCTATCCTCATGCTCACCGCGCGCTCCCGGCCGGAGGACGTGCTGGAGGGGTTGGAAGCCGGAGCAGACGACTACCTGCCCAAGCCATTCGACCTCACCATCCTTCTGGCCCGGATCAAGTCTCTGCTACGCCGGACCGCTTGGCAGGAGCAGCAGCCCGTGCCCGAGCAGGATGCTGCACCCGACGTTTACTCCTTCAATCACAGGACGATACGGTTCGATGCGCTGGAACTGGTCGCGCCCAATCGAGTGACTCAGCTCACGCTGATGGAGGCCGATCTGCTGCGCTACCTCACCGAGCGCGAGGGCCAGATCGTCTCCCGCAAGGACATCCTGGAGCAGGTCTGGCATGTCCACGAGGACACCGACACCCGCGCCATCGACAACTTCATCGTCCGACTGCGGCGGTACATCGAGGACGACCCTTCCGAGCCCCAGCATCTGCTCACCGTCCGCGGGGTCGGCTACCGCTTCGTGGCCAATCCCTGACCAGGTCCGCCGCTGCGGAAAACCGCTGGCAAATTCTCTATGCCCGGAGTTAGACTTGCCGCGCGAACGGATCGCCCGGAGCAACGCACCGCAGAGAAACCTCCTCCGATCTGTAGTGGGCTTTTGTCTTCCGAGCCGGGAGGCGTGGCATGTCACGTTGCACAATTCGAAACATCTTTACTGTCCTGGTCTATGCGGGTGTTGGCATCTTCCTGTTTCCCTATATGACAGGCCACCTCGGTCACGCTCTGACCTACCTGCTGATCGGCATCGGCCTTGCCGTCGTCTGCGGCATTCTGCGTTGCTGCTTTATCGAAGGCGACTGCGCGGACCGGGAAGCCCTGACCACCCAGGACCACCCCGACCTGCCCGCCAGCCACATTCGCACCTGAGCGCACTTGCGTAGCAGGATGGAAGCGTCCTCCAGGCGTACGCCGCGCTACACTCAGACAGACCCCGCATGCGCATCTTCACCCGCTATATCCTTCGCGAAGTCCTTTCGTACGCAGCGCTTGGCGGGCTGCTGTTTACCTTCGTGCTGTTCATGCGGGACATGTCGAAGATTGTCGAGCTGCTGGTCCGGGGTTCGGCTTCCCTCTTGGATGTAGGCCGCATCTTCGCCGATCTGCTGCCGAGCACGCTCACCTTCACAATTCCCACAGCAGTCCTGGCCGGCGTGCTCCTGGGTTTAGGACGTCTTGCTGCGGACTCCGAGATCACCGCCATGCGCGCCTGCGGTTTCGGCGCGGTATCGTTCGTCCGCATCGTTTCCCTTGTCGCGTTCACGGCACTCGGCCTCGGCCTGATCAATACTCTGTACTTCGCCCCCCATGGCGCGGCCGATTTGCTGCATCTGGAAGATCAGTTGAAGACCTCGCAGGCCGCGGTGCAGATTCAACCGCGTGTCTTCTATGAGGACTTCAAGAATTACGTTCTGTATGTGCAGGATGTGCGGCCGGCCGCAGGCGCGGCGGTGTGGCGGCACGTCTTTCTCGCCGACCTGACCCAGCCCGCCAATCCCAACATCACTACCGCAGAACAGGCCATCGTCTCTACATCCGGCCGCGGCGACGCACAAACGACGCGTCTCCATCTGATCAACGCAAATCAGCACCAGATCCCCGAGAAAAATCCGGATCAGTACGAGTTTCAAACAGAAGAATTCTATGACGTGTCACTTCTCCCGAATTCGCAAGATGATACGCATATCTCGCGAGTGGACGCGCCCCTGTACGCGCAATCGATGCGGCAACTCATGTCGCGGATGCACAATGCGGCCGCCCGGCCTGCGGATGCCCGCATCGCAACCATCGAGCTCAACCGCCGATTCGCCTATCCCTTCGCTTGCCTGGTGCTGATGCTGATCGGAGTGCCACTGGGGCTCTCCTCCAAACGCGGCGGCAAAAGCACCGGATTCGTCCTCACCCTGCTGCTGGTGTTCGCCTACTACCTGCTCTCAAATATAGGAATGGCGCTGGCCAAGAATGGGAGAGTCTCCCCCTTCCTTGGCATCTGGGCTGCCAATCTCTTCTTCGCCTGCTTCGGCCTCGTGCTGCTTCGCCAGCTTGCCGGAGGCGGATTTCTGCTGAACTCTTTCAACGCGGTGGGGGCAGCACTTGGCCGTCCTATCAAGACCGCGATCCTGCACCTGGTCAAAAGCGAGAGTGCGGATCCGGTCGAACCCTCCGCTGTATCCGACCAGGCATTCGGAGCAGAGGCAACCCGGGGATTCGTCCAGCGCCTCAGGAAGATGTTTCGCACCAGCTTTCCTCTGCTGCTGGACGAGTATGTCATGCGCAGCTACGTCGCGAACTTCCTGTTGTCGCTCGGCTCCTTCGCGCTGCTGTACATCATCTTTACCTTTTTTGAACTGATGGGCGACATCGTTCGCAACCAGACCCCCTTTATCGTGGTCGGGGCCTACCTGTTCAATCTGGTGCCGTTCATCATCTCGCAGGTGACGCCGCTCTGCTCCCTGCTTGCGGTACTGGTCACCTTCGGCTCCCTGAACCGCTCATCGGAGCTGACCGCGATGAAGGCGACGGGCATCAGCCTCTACCGCGTGGTCGCGCCTATCCTGCTGCTGGCCGCCATCATCGCCGTCGCGCTGTTCGCCTTCAATGAGTCCTATTTGCCCGATGCCAACCGCAAGCAGGAAGCGCTCCGCGCAGAGATCAAGGGCAAACCCGCACAGACCTTCCAGCTCCCCGGCCGCACCTGGATCTCCGGCCAGACCACTCGTGCCGACGATCCGGTTCGCATCTTCTATTACCAGGCCTTCGATCCGGCCAGAAACGTCTTCGCCGACCTGAGCGTCTTCGAGTTCGACGCCAAGGGATTCACACTGCAGCGCCGGATCTACGCCAAAAGCGTGCAATGGGACTCGCGAGTGAACCGCTGGATCTTCGACAACGGTTGGCAGCGCACCTTCTCCGGATCCACGATCGCCAGCTATCAGCCATTCACCGTAGCGACATTTCCTGAGCTGCGGGAACAACCCGCTTACTTCAATAAAGAGAACAAGCCCTCCGACGAAATGTCGTACGCCGAGCTGAGCAAGTACATCGCAGATCTGCGGCAATCGGGATTCAACACCGTGGAGCTGCACGTGCAGTTACTGAACAAGCTCTCGGTTCCCGCCATCTCATTCATCATGGCCCTCATCGCCGTGCCCTTTGCCTTGATGATGGGCAAACGCGGCGGATTGATGGGCGTCGCCACAGCAATCGGCGTGGCGCTGGCCTACTGGACGCTCGGGCAGATCTTTAGCTCCATGGGCAACGTGAGCACGCTGCCTCCGTTGCTGGCGGCATGGTCACCAGACCTGCTCTTCGGGCTCACCGGCGCTTATCTGCTGCTCCGGACTCCCACCTGATTCTGCATTTACGATAAGGACTATGAAGCTGACCGTTGCTTTGCTCTGCCTGACCACCACCGCAACCCTTCCGGCACAGACGACGCATCCCTCTCCGCGCCGCGCTGCTGCGCCGGCCACCCATGCGGCTGCAAACTGTGTTGCGCTGCCGGACGTCTCGCCGAAGATTCCAGCCCTGCCCGGCAGCGCCACCTGCGCGAACGTCCTCTTTACACTGCGCATCGATCCGCCGGTGAAAGTTGAGTATGTGGCGCCGGTGGAAGCCTCGGCGCTACAGGACACGCTGGGGCTCACCACCGAGACATTCTCGCTCCTCTACGTGGACATCAAGCCCGGCACCGGCGAAGCCGCGGCTCCCAACAAGTGGTACAGCATCCGCTACACCGGCTATCTGACCGACGGAACCGTATTCGATTCAAATGCCGACAAGCCCGATGCGGCTCC
>JAICMT010000361.1 GCA_025929125.1 Acidobacteriaceae bacterium
AGGCCGCGAGGTGAAGTCCTCCGAGGACATTCATGCCGTGAATGGCGGAATCCGGCCCCACTCCCTCCACCTCGCTCCAGCGCCGGTCGCGTAGATTCAGCATGAACACCTGGTCGCCGGTGCCGAGATAGAGATATCCGGGATTCGGCTTTGCGGGAGCGTCATAGCCGGCGGAGAGCAGGTCCATCTGCGTGGGCGGTGCGGGCAGCGCGCCGTCTTCCACCCAGGCGCCGCCGTTGCCCCTGTGATACGCGTAGAGCTTGGGGTCCAGATCGAAGTAGCCGTAGCCGATGATCATGCGGTTGCCGTCCCCTGTCATGGCGACCACGTTGCCGCGCACCGGGTCGCCTGGCCGCTTGGCAATCTCCACCTTCGGCGGCGACGCGGGAACGCGCGGCCCGGATATCGGCTGGATCACTGCGGCCGCTCCTGCTGTCGCGGGAAAGACCTGGAAGGCTCCGCGCTGCGTCGTGACGATGAAGGACGCCGCGCCCGGAGCAACCGCGAGCCCGTTGAAGATACCTTCGCCAAGCGCCGCGTCGAAGTAGCGCCCATCCAGCCGGGCGAGCTCGGTCCAGGTTGCGCCGCCGTCGTCCGACCGCGAGATGTACATGGCGCGCTCGGCCCAGGGCACGGAGTCGCTGAGGTCGGCGGTGAGCCCGTAGATCTGGTCGGGATCATCGGAGGCTGGATCCTCGGCAAGCGTCTCGACGAAGTCGCTGCCGAACTTGTGACTGCCGGGAAATTCCGTGACGCGATGCACACGGCAGTGGTCGAGATCGTCCGCTACCGAGGAGGAGAGCTGGGCTGCGAGCGCCGTGCTGCTCGCCAGCAGCAGGCCGAGCACGCGCGTCCAGCGGATGATTGTTGTTGCCATGGCCGGTGGATTCAATGCTAGTAACTTCCGCAGCCTGTGGCAAAGGTCTCGCCATGAGAGCGGCGTCTGCAGAGCTGTTTCGATGAGCCCGAAGCCGGGCGTCACTTGCACGTCGGGGCCCAGCGAACTGAATACGAAACTTTCGTGAGGCTCGGAACATCAGTTGTGCAATGACTGGATAGCTGCCGCAATTTGCGCTCTCAAGGTTTGCCGCAGTGAAGAAAGGAGAACCGTCATGCATTCGAGTGCTGTTGCCTATCGTTCCGTCAACGTAGATGGGCTGAACGTCTTCTATCGCGAGGCGGGTCCGAAAGAGGCGCCCGCGCTTCTGCTGTTGCATGGCCTGCCTTCCTCGTCGCGCATGTTCGATCCGCTGTTTGCGCGGCTTGCCGACCGCTATTACCTGGTGGCGCCCGATTATCCGGGGTTCGGCCACAGTGACTGGCCCAGCTCGCAGCAGTACGCCTATACCTTCGACAGCATCGCGCGTACGATCACGCACTTTACTGAGGCCGTGGGGCTGACCAGGTACTCGCTCTACATGCAGGATTACGGCGGCCCGGTGGGTTTCCGCATGATCCTGTCGCATCCGGAGCGCGTGGAGTCTCTCATCGTGCAGGATGCGGTGGCTCACAATGAAGGCTTAGGCGCGAACTGGGCGACGCGGAGGGCCTTCTGGGCAGACCGCGCCGCTCATGAAGAGGCGCTCCGGGCCAATCTGCTGTCGTTGCAGGTCACCAAAGTGCGGCACGTGGGCGACGATCCGAATATCGAACTCTACAACCCGGATCTCTGGACAGACGAGTTCTATTTCCTGAACTCGCCCGGCCAGGCGCAGATCCAGGCCGATCTCTTTTATGACTACCGGACCAATGTGGAGTCGTACCCAAGCTGGCAGGCGTGGATGCAGAAGACGCAACCGCGGCTGCTGGTGCTCTGGGGCAGGCACGATCTCTCGTTCGAGCTCGGCGAGCCCGAGCGCTATCGGCAGGATGTGCCCGAGGCTGAGGTGCATATTCTGGAGGCCGGGCACTTCGCCCTGGACACCAAGGCCGATGAGATCGCAGCGCTGGTGGATCAATTCCTGCAGGCGCAGGGGCAACCCTCCCACACGTCCCGCTGATTACGCCGGCGAGCCGTTGCGGACCAGCGCCGGGACCGGCTCACGCCGCGGGCGCAACAGCAGAGCGAAGGCGGCGATGTGCGTGATCATCAGCGCCGGCACGACGATCACCGGGATGATATAGGCGGCGCCCAGCTGGCCGGCAATCCCGGGAAGACCCAGCCGATTGGCGTGGTAATAGTCCAGCACTAGATCAATCGTGCCCACGATGTTGAAGCTTGCGACCAGCGTCAGAAACAATGGCCGGATCCTGTAAGCGAGCAGCGCCAGCATGGCCAGGACTCCGGTGGCGAGGTCCCAGTAGGCCGCGAATGGCGCGAAGCCGGCAGGCAGGTTGGGCCCGACGAATCCGGGAATCAGGAAGACCAGCCCGAAGAATCGAAAGCTGTGCAGCGTGGCGATGGCGCGATGCGCTTCCATCGGGTTCATGGAGCGCAATCTGGGCTGCACATAAGCCCGATAGAGCAGCAGCCACGCGACATAGCCGAGGACAAGTTGCAGCGGAAATATGATCTGAGGCGTCATAGGGGATTCTCCTTCTCTCTGGTGAATTGGCGGTGCGAGGGGCCGGCTGCAGCGCTTCCCTGAATAGGATGGTATGCATAATCTTATGGATTCGAACTATTTTGCGAGTGCCGGAAGAACCGTACGCTGGCGATAAGAGCGTGCCTACGAACCTTTTGCCGCGATCGAAAGCCGCGCTGTGGCATACTGCGCAGCAAGCATCTAAATAGCTGAGCCGCCCGCGCGGCATAGCCGGCCCCCGATTGTGGCCTCTTGGAGAGGAAGTTCCGCCTTTGACCTTCAGCACGCGCCGTACCCTTCGCTTCGCCACAGCTCTCTTCCTCTTGCCACTTGCCGTTCTCAGCGGATGTCACCGTCACCGCAAGACCACTTCGGCGCCCAATACCGCCGACTACGCGGACAACATCC
>JAICMT010000278.1 GCA_025929125.1 Acidobacteriaceae bacterium
CTGCAGCAATGGATCCTGGAGGTCAGTGGAAATGCCCTCGTAGCGTACCAGGCGCGCGAGATCCATATATGGGATAGGCGGCAAGCCATTGCTGGAGGGGACCGGCGTCTCCCGCAGTGCCTGCGCAAGGGTGTCACCCACGGACTGGAGTGTGTGCTGCCCAGGATCGCCTTCCGTGACGAGGTGCGAGAGAGCGTCTGCGAGCTGGAGCTTCGGAAGGCCGGCCGGAAGACTGCGGATATCTTCGGAGATCTGAGCGGTAACTGCGGACCGGCGATCATCGGGGACCGACCGCAGGTCTTTGATCTGCGAACCGATGGAGGACGCGGTAAGCTGCGCTTGTGCAGCCGGAATACTAACCGCGTAAAGAAGAAAAACGAGAGCTCTGAGGATTCGCAACGCCGCACCTGGACAAAACTATTGTAGTGGCCAGCGGTTGGGCAGCAAACCAGAATCACCAGCGAGGATTGCGGACCCCTCTATCTACATCCAATAGACTGACATCGAGGCCCAAATTGAAGAACCGGCTGCGCGTAGCAGCGATCCAATTTCTGAACCCCGCCCCGCTGATGTGGGACTTCGAACATCCACCACGCAATGCGAAGTTGGCGGAGCGGTATGACGTGCACCTTACTCAGCCGGCACTTTGCGCGGATGAGTTGCTGAATGGGCAGGCGGATCTAGGCCTGATTCCTGTGGCGTCCCTGACCGAATCCCTGGCGGTTGTGCCGGGCTGCGCGATTGCATCTCTCGGTCAGGTTCGATCCATCCAGCTGATCGTGAAGCGGCGGAGCGATTCGAGTAGTGAGCCTGACGACCTTCTGAAGAAAGTGCGCTGCATAGCGGCCGATACTGCGTCACGCAGCTCAGTAGCGTATGCCGAGGTGCTGTTCGGGAGATTTCTTAACACCCAGCCCGAGTTTGTGCCGTTCCGGGCAGATGCGGAGGCTATGCTGGAGCAAGCGGATGCAGCCCTGCTGATCGGTGACCCAGCGCTGCTTGCCCTCGAGCGGCGAGGTGAGATCGAGCAGGCGGTTGGTCCGTGCCTATGGCTGGACCTGGCGGAACAGTGGATTGGCCGGACGGGATTGCCCTGGGTAGCTGCGGTATGGGCAGTGCGGCCGGAGTCGCTGGGCGATGCGTCAGTGACGGCTTCGGTGCTGGTGAAGGACTTACAACAATCTAGAGACCGTGGGCTGGCGAATGTGGAGCAACTCGTGTCCGAATGGGCCGGCAAGATTGCCTTGCCCGCCGAGACGATCCGCACTTATTTGACCCGGAATATCCACTACGCGCTCACCGAGGAGTGCATTGAGAGCCTGCGTTGTTTCCGGGCGTACGCCGCGGAACTCGGAGTGCTTCCGGCGTCCGAACTAAGATTCCTGTGAGGGGCAACCAGATGGAGCACGGCGACTTCTATGCCACAGCGAGCGTCCTATCACCCATGACGCCCCTGGCACTTCGATCGGGGTGGGTGCATTCGATGCCGACTGCACTCGCCGCCGCCACCTCGCACAATTCCTCCGGGCTGTTGATGCACTTCCTGTTTTCTTTTGGGATGGTTGGGCTTTTTCTGGTGGCCATTGTGGACTCGTCATTCGTGCCGCTGCCCATCCCCGGTGTCACGGACATCATGCTGCTGGTGCTCGCGGCGAAGCACTCGAACCTGTTTATGCTGCTCGCAATTACAACGGTGGGGTCCGCCTTGGGAGGACTCTTCAGCCACAAGGTGGGCCAGGCGGGTGGCATGGCATTTTTGGAGAAGCATATCTCCCCACGCATTTTTCACCGTACCTGCGCGTGGATGGAGCGGCACGCGATTCTTTCTGTAGCACTACCGGCGATTTTGCCTCCCCCAATGCCCCTGTCGCCGTTCGTGCTTGCCGCGGGAGCCCTGCAGATGCCGCGCCGAACATTCATGATCAGCTTTACAGTGAGCCGATTCCTTCGCCATTGTGCAGCGGCTGCGCTGGGAATCTACTACGGTCCGCATGTTTTGCACCTGTGGAACATGTTCAGCCGAAAGTGGGCAGTTCCGATTCTTGCAGGGATATGGATTGTCATTCTGGTCTTCGTTGGCATCGCGCTGTGGCGGCTGTACAGAACTTCGCGCGAGATGGGCGGCCGAAATGGAGCAGCCAGATCTCCGAAGACGGCCTCGGCTGGCCCTGGCTGAAGCGGGAGCTACATCTCCCAGCGGAGAAGCGTGGTTCCGACCGTAAATCCAGCGCCAACACTGGCCAGCAATACAAGTTCACCCTTCTTTAGCGTTCCCTCTTCCATTGCCGTTTTCATTGCGAGCGGAATGGTTGCGGCGGTGGTGTTGCCGAAGCGATCAATGTTGATGACCACCCGGTCGAGAGGCAGGCCCAATCGATCTGCCGTGGACAGGATAATGCGCTTGTTCGCCTGATGAGGGATGAAACAATCCAGATCCGCGCCGGTGATGCCATTGCGCGCGAGAACGGTTTCCGCTGCCTCAGCCATCTTGCGTACGGCAAACTTGTAAACCGCTTGGCCGTCCTGGTGGACTACATGCATGTTCTTCAAGACGGTTTCTGAGGTTGGCGGATTAAGGCTGCCGCCGCCGGGCATGTTGAGGGCCGGGGCGCCGGCTCCATCGATCTCATGGTAGTAGTCGATCAGTCCAATCTCGCCTTCCAGGCAGGGCTCGAGCAGCACAGCGCCCGCTCCATCTCCGAAGATGACGCAGGTGGCGCGGTCCTTGTAGTCAATGATCGAACTCATTACGTCAGCTCCGATCACCAGTACCGCCTTATGCGCGCCGCTCTCCACAAGCTTCGCGCCCACTTGCAGCGCATAAGGAAATCCCGAACAAGCCGCAGAGAGATCGAATCCCCACGCGTGTTTGGCGCCGATTTTGTTCTGCACCAAACAGGCGGTGGCTGGAAACATCATGTCTGGCGTGACGGTGGCAACAATAATTGCCTCCACGTCATCAGCGGATATACCGCGGATTGCGAGACAGCGGCGCGCCGCTTCGGCAGCAAGATCGCTCGTGGCGACACCCTTGTCTACCAGGTGGCGCTGGCGAATCCCGGTACGCTCAGTAATCCACTGATCCGTCGTTTCGACCATTTTTTCCAGGTCGGCGTTGGTAAGTAAGCGGGGAGGCACATAGCATCCGAGAGAACTGATCTTTGCCCGGGCAGATTGCCGTGGCCTCAATTTAAGACTCAACCTGGTCACCTCACTCGTGCTGCGCAGACCTGGTGCTTCGCAGGCCCTCTGTGCCGCCGGATCGAAAAACGCAGACGACCCCGTCGTTCATTCTCGCTGAGGATGACACTTAGAACAAGAGCGACGGATGGAGTTGCTGCAGTAGGCTCCGATGGGAGCATGCTCTGTCGTGCAGAAGCGGCGAAATTCTGGTCTCGATGCGGGACCAAAGCGCCTGAGGGCAGGAGATTCATAGTACCGGGTGACCTACTGCGCCCGTATGAGCCCGTTACCGTTGCTTCCTTCCGGACCTGGCGGGGTTGGCGGGATTACGTCGCGTAGGACCCGGCACAAC
>JAICMT010000245.1 GCA_025929125.1 Acidobacteriaceae bacterium
CGGTAACATCGCCGGCCACCCGATCGAGCGTTACGTTGCCGTTGCGCGTCGTCAGAATGAGCGGACCCATCACCTGGTCGGCCGAGACATCGCTGTCCCGCTGGATCTCGGTCTGCCCGTCGAGCCGCGCCAAGTCGAATTCGGCGCGGGTGGTGGGAAAGCGGATTGCGCCGTTCACGCGCGCCATGTGCGTCGTGCCGAAGAAGTCGCCGGAGAGTGTGACCGGGCCGGTGATGTCGGCCAGCGTCAGGTCCTGCGCGTGGCCCTGGATGGTGAGCCCGCCCTCAATGCTGTGCGCCGTCAGCGAGGAGCGGCCGTTGTTGATGTGGGTGGTGACCTGCCCGGTTATGGCGCTCAGATCCACATCGCCGCGGTTGGCGGTAGCGGTTACGTTGCCCTTGATGGACGCAATGTGGATGTCTCCGCGGTTGGCCGTTACCGTGGCGGCAGTCGTGCCTGGCACCGTAATGATCAGATCGCCGCGCGCGCCTTCGAGTGAGGGCATCGTCACCGTCACTCCGCCGGCTCCGTTAAAGGACGGCTGCTGCACCTGAGGCGAGAGCTGCTCGGACCTCGATTCAGCGTCGGAGTCTGAATGCGCGTACACCTGCTTATGGAGAGCGATATGCAGCTTGCCATCGTCGCTGGTGCCACTGATGGTAACGTCGCCTCGCGGATTGACCACGGTTAGCGAGCTGCCCTCCGGAAACGCGGCCTCGAGCGTCTGATCGCTCTCATGTTTATCGCCGAACACCTCATCCAGCGAGTCGCTGTCGAAGTGCATGCCGGGGAAGATCCCGAACTGCCGCCGGTTATTTACATGTGCCGAAACGATGCCGGTCACGATGAAGACCACGATCAGCAGTGAAACGCCTCCGCCGAAGGTCCTGCGGTACTGCGGCCGGGTGGGGTCGCGCATGCTGTACTGGTCCAGCGCCCACTCAGCAAGTACCACCAGTCCGGCTCCGACAAGCAACAGCGGCCACCACTGCGAATACCAGCCCCAGAAGTGGACCCGGTCGATCCTTCCCGTCTCGATCAGCAGGAAGACGACGCCGACCGTGATCATCAGCAGAGGCGCCAGGATGGAGCCGCGCCGCATCGCCCGCGATTGATATCGCCATTGCGCTGCCTGAGCTTTGGCCGCAGCCCGCTGTGCCTTGGCCTGATCGCGCATATACCGGCGCTGCTGCCATGGATCCCAGCCCGGGGGCTGAGGAGGAGGCGGGGTGCCCGCCGGAGGAGGAGGATAGCCTGCCATGGTTTACCTCCCTTCCTGAGAACCGTCGCCGGTCTCCGGGTGCGTGCTGGGAACAATCTCGGTGGAGCGGACGGGACTCGCCGGAGGCGTCGCAGGGGGTTGGGGCGGATACGGAGGGTAAGCAGGCGGAGGCGGATAGCCGTTCATGAGCGAATGGCGGACCATCAGGATCACGCCGGCAAAGATCAGGAACAGCGGCCAGCTGCTGCTCCAGCGCATAATGCCGAGCTCTTGCAGCAGCAGGACCACGCCGATCAGCAGCAGCCAGGTAGCGCCGTGCAGGGCGTTGGCCAGCCGCCAACGATAGTAGTGGGTGCCATCGTTCTCCAGCCCGTAGCCGGTGCTGGTCATCTTCTTCACGAAGGTCGCGACTCCCAGCCCGATCAGCAGGAACGGAACCAGCAGGCGTCCGGGAATGATGTGCAGCCCGGCATTACTCAGCAGGAAGAAGATGCCCAGGCCGATCAGCCAGAGCGCTCCCGTGGGAATGCGGCGGTACATCGGCATCGAGGGATCCACAAAAGCGGCCGGCGGAGGCTCAACGATCGGAGGCGCGCCGTAGATGTCTTGCGGAGCGCCCCAGTTGGACGCAGGCGGCACATACGGACTTGCGTAGGGCGGCTGCGGCTGGCCTGCGACAGGTTGACCGGGTGCCGGTTGGCCGGGATAGAAGCCGGCCTCCGCAGAAGGCGGCACATTCGTCCCCGGCCACGCTCGGCCAAATCCGAAGCGCTCACCAATATCGTTCAGGCCAAACGGATTCGGCAGCGGGCTGCCCTCGCGCTTGGCGCGGGCGGTCTGGTACGCCTCAAACGCCATGTAGAACTCCCAGCCGGCGATAAACAGGCCGAACAGGCCATTGACGTCGCTCGACAGGCTCACCAGGATCGCGAACACCATCAGGTGCACAATGCCCTTGGCGTACTGCTCGTTGTACATCGCGCCCACGCCCGGGATCAGGCCGAGCAATCCCGCGAGCGTCGGATTGGGCAACGCGCGGCTCTGCGGAGCGATGGGAGGCGCGGAGTAGGGCGCGGCCGTCCGCAACATCAGGCACTGCTCGCACAGAATGGCCGAGCCATAATTTCGAACGCACTCCTGACAAATCGGCTTGCCGCAGTTCTGGCAGAAGGCCACTCGTTCGCGATCCGGATGGTTTGCGCAGTTCATACCAGTCGTCCTTCCCGTAGCTTGGCCGCTGTCCTGCTCCATCGATCCGCCCCAGTAGCCGTACCGTTCTCAATCTCCAATGTGCCTTCCAGCTCTGGTCCGTCCAGCGCGGCCAGTTGCGCCCGCTCCGGCCTGAACCGGACGGCCGAGTTCCGGCCGTCGGGCTGCTCGCGCCGCATCATACCGGAGCGACCGCCGTGGCTGGTGTTGCCCTTCTTCTCCGGCGCAGCATCGCTGCCCGGATTGCTCTGCCTGTTATCCGGCTGCGTCACCGGCTGGCTGGTGGCAGGCCTTGCCGCCGGAGCGCTTTGCCGGTCATCGCCGCGCACAGTCTCCAGATCGCTGACTCGCGACTCCAGCTCATACACCACCCGCAGGTTCTCGTAGTAGTGCACCACCCGCGCGTTGGCCGAGTAGAACGTCCGCTTTAGGTTTGAAGGCCGCAGATTACTCGGGCTGAGGTCCTGCAGCCGGGTGCCGGTAATGTCCATGGTCAGCGCGACGGAGAAGAAAGCCATCGCCGCCGTCATCGCCAGCCGGGGCTGCAGTGCAATCTGGCCGATGCCGCTCTGCCGGATGGCCGCCCACGCCCGCTGCCGGAAGGGCAGCACCGGACGCCGCCCGGCTATCGCGGGGCTGCCGTCTGTCGCCGCCACGGGCAGCAGCCCGCTGGTCTGCTCCAGAATGCGCGGAACCAGGCTGGCCGGAGGTTCCGGCTGCGGATCGCGCAGCATCTCCAGCCAGGCCAACCCGCGCTTTGCCTGCGTCAGCAGCTCCGTGCACGGGCCGCACCCGGCCATATGCGTGTCGAAGATGGCCTGATCGGCAGCTGAGAGCGTGCCGTCCAGCGCGTCGGTCAGCATCGCCTCGCACTGGGCGCAGAGCCCGTCGTCCGCCTGCTCTGTCGAGGGCGCATCCCCGAACTGCGTCCTGGGGTTCCCGAATTTGTTGCTCTCTGCCACCTAAACCACCTGCCCTTCTGTACGTTTCAAAAGCCTTGCAAGTTCCCCTCGCCCGCGGCTGATCCGGCTCTTTACCGTGCCCTCCGGAACCCGCAGAACCTGGGCGATCTCACGGTAGTCCATGTCCTGCAAGTCCCGCAGAATCACCGCCTCGCGCAACTCCGGCGAGAGCTCCGCCAGCGCCTGCTGAATCCTAACCTTCAATTCCAGGCCGGCGACATGCGCCTCCTGCGATGGGCGGGGATCGGCCAGCCGCCCGGCCATGGTCACTCCGTCCTCTTCGCCGGTCAGGCTGGCGTCCAGCGAGTCGGTCGCGCGCTCCATCCGCGTCCGCCGGAAATGGTCCACCAGCAGGTTCCGCGTCAGCGTCGTCATCCAGGTGACGAAGTTCCCCTTGTCCACATCGAAGCTGGCCAGGTTGCGATAGAGCTTCAGGAACACATCCTGCGTCAGGTCTTCGGCATCGGCCGAGGAGCCGGTGAACCGGTAGCAGATCGCATAGACCCGGCGATGATGGCTCACCACCAGGTGCTGCCAGGCCTGCTGGTC
>JAICMT010000256.1 GCA_025929125.1 Acidobacteriaceae bacterium
ACACGCTGCTGCTGCTGGAGCATCCGCCGGTGATTACGCTGGGCCGCAACTCCTCGCGGGCGAATGTAGTGGCTAGCGACGAGTTTCTGGCGGCGCGCGGGGTGGAGCTGCATGAGATCAATCGCGGCGGCGATGTGACCTATCACGGGCCGGGACAGCTGGTGGGCTACCCGATTGTGGACCTGCGCGGCGAGTTCTCGGGCAAGCGCGGACCGCACCTGGGCCCGGTGGACTTTGTGCGCATGCTGGAGGAGGTGCTGATCCGAACCTGCGGGGACTTTGGCGTGCTCGCCAAGCGCATACCGGGGGTGACGGGCGTGTTCACCTTCGGGGGCAGTCCGCAGCCGGGCACGACGCCCGACGAGAAGCAGCGGGAGAAGAAGCTGGCCGCGATCGGCGTTCACGTCTCGCAGGGAGTGACGTCGCATGGCTTTGCGTTGAATGTGACGACCGATCTGCGCGAGTTCGAATGGATTGTGCCGTGCGGGATTGTGGACCGCGGCGTCAGCTCGCTGGAACTGGAGGCTTCAAAGCCGGTGACGATGGAGGCGGCGGTGCACTCGGCGGCGCGGAACTTTGGGCGGGTGTTTGCGCGGCAGGTGGTCTGGGCGGAGTCGCTGGATGTGCTGCTGGAGCAGTCGGCACTGAAGAGGCCCTAAGCCGCATCGCAAAAACTGCATCCGGAGTCGTCCGAGTAGCGGGTAGTGGGGTCACTCTGAAATTTTGGGGATAAGAAGCGCTGGACAGGCCGAATGCTCTGCATCTCCTTGTGGAGGCCTAAAGCGTACGTCCATTCCCCCGTTCGGCATCCAGCGCTGATGCAATTCTACGCTGCACGAAATTTCAAAGTGATCCATTACCGAATAGCGGCTGGGACCGAGCGGCTGGTGCTGTCAAAGCCTTATAATCCAAGGGCGAGCTCGAGAAAATCGGAAGGAATTTGCGATGCCGACTGAAGTTGTTATGCCCCAGATGGGCGAGTCCATCACCGAAGGAACGCTGACCAAGTGGCTGAAGAAAGTCGGCGACAAGGTGGAGCGCGACGAGCCGCTGTTTGAGATTTCGACCGACAAGGTCGATGCCGAGATTCCTTCTCCTGCGAGCGGCACGTTGCAGGAGATCCGCACCGAAGCGGGCGCGACGGTGCAGATCAACACCGTGGTTGCCGTGATCGGCGAAGGCGCGGGAGCCGCAGCCAGCGCGGGGTCGAAGAACGGCAAGGGCACAGCCGCACCCGCAGCGCCACAGGAGACGGCGGCAAAGCCCGCGGACGACTCCACCACACCGGCAGCGATCGATTCCCCGGCGACCAATGAGCTGGCAGGCAGCCAGAGCGCTGCGCCGGACGCCGGCGGCTCCGGCGGCGGCACCGACGTGACCATGCCGCAGATGGGCGAATCCATCACCGAGGGCACCATCACCAAGTGGCTGAAGCAGGTGGGCGACAAGGTGGAGCGGGACGAGCCGCTGTTCGAGATTTCGACCGACAAGGTGGATGCGGAGATTCCTTCGCCCGCCGCAGGTACGCTGACGGCGATCAAGGCGGAGGCCGGCCAGACGGTCGCCATCAACACCGTGGTGGCTGTGATCGGCGGCGGCGCCGCGCAGGCATCGGGCGGTGCAAAGCCCGCTGCTGCGGCTCCGGCTGCGGCTCCGGTGAGTGCACCGGCAGCGCCTGCAGCCCCGGCACAGGCCGCTGCGTCTGTCGGCGAGCGACTGCGCTCCTCGCCGCTGGTGCGGAAGATTGCCAAGGAGAACCAGGTGGACCTGGCGCAGGTGCCGGGCACCGGCTCCGAGGGCCGCATTACCAAGACCGACATCCTCAGCTATCTGGAGAAGGGACCGGCTCCGGCACCGGCCGCGGCCGCTCCGGCAGCAGCACCAGCCAGCGCGGCCAAGGCGCCCACTCCTGCCGCGGCTGCTCCTCAGCCGGGCGAGCTGGTGCCGATGTCGAAGATGCGCGCGATTATTGCCAAGCGCATGGTGGAGTCCAAGCACACCAGCCCGCATGTGCACACCGTCTTCAAGGTGGACATGACCCGCATCGTGCGGCTGCGCGAGAAGGAAAAGGGCAAGTACGAGCAGCGCAACGGCGTGAAGCTCACCTACATGCCGTTCATCACCCGCGCGGCAGTGGTGGCGCTGCGCAAGCATCCAGTGGTGAACGCCGCGATTGAGGGCGATGCCATCCGCTACAACAAGAACATCAACATCGGCATTGCGGTGGCGCTGGACTGGGGACTGATCGTTCCGGTGATCAAGCAGGCCGAGGAGAAGAACTTCCTGGGCATCACGCGGGCGATTGTGGATGTGGCGGAGCGCGCACGGAACAAGAAGCTTGGCGCGGACGAGATTCAGGGTGGCACGTTTACGCTGACCAACTCGGGCATCTTCGGCGAGCAGTTCGGCACGCCGATTATCAATCAGCCGCAGTCGGCGATTCTGGGTATCGGCGGACTGAACAAAGAGCCCGAGGTGATCACGGACAAGGAGGGCAACGACTTTATTGCCATCCGGTCCATCCAGCGCTTCACGCTAGGCTTCGATCACCGCATTGTGGATGGCGCGGATGCCGGCAAGTTCATGTCGGACTTCAAGGCGTACCTGGAGAACTGGAACGAGGACATCGGCTAGTTCTCGCTAACAGGGTCGAAGAGACGGCATCCTGCTCAGGGCAGGATGCCGTATTTCGTTGCGAGGAACTGCTGCAGGTCAGGCGGGACAATCGCGGCAAGCTCCTGCCACGCCAGCACGTGCAAGCGGGTGGCGAAGCTGAGCGAGCGCACGGCCGACAGCACGGCATACCAGGCGTCGAGCAGATCGCGGCGGCGTGCGTCCAGCAGCAGGCAGAACCCGGCTTCGGCGGCATGGGCGGCCAGGATATTGCGGATGAGTTGATAGCCGGCGATGCGCTCCCGCGTGGTGCGGGCGGGCAGGTTGACGGTGGGATCGTCGGGGTCGACGTTTTCCGGCAGCGGCGGTGGCGCGATGTGCCTGCGCGGCAACCGGTCCACGTCGAACACAGCTTCGAGATCGCGATAGCGAAGGACCTGAGAGAGGGCTGCGGTCTGGAAGTCGCTCTCGGTCAGCTTGGCCTCAATGAATAAGGCGGTGGTGGGACCGGAGAGCACGAGGTCGATCTCGGTGCGATCGAAGGCCTCGCGGGGAGCGGCGCGTTTGCTGCGAGGCTTCAGCGGTTGGGCCAGCGGCACACCCGGGCAGGCGCCAAAGCGCGGCTGTGCGGCGCGGTCCACGCCGAGGAGCGCGGCCACCGGGCGGCTGAGCTCGACGCCCTGGAAGACGCCGGGATGGCAGAAGAGATTCATCAGCAGCGCGTCGGAGCTGGTGGCGGCATCGAGCTCTCGCCAGCGCCAGTCCTTGCGGGCGACGGAGCGGCGCGATGCGGTGTGTGGCTTGTCGAGCCGGAGGGCCCAGTCCGGCTGCGCCAGGATGCGCGACCACGTGGCCGGGTGGAAGTTGCCGTGCGCTCCTGCGCCGTCGCGGCCGAAGACGATGGAGGCGGGCACGCCGGGAGAAACGTCATAGACCAGCGCATGCGAGCGCGCCCAGGCCTCGGCGCGAAGGTTAAGCTCGCGGCGAAGCTGGGTGGCGGTGAGAGAGGCCGCGCTGGCACTCATGGATTGGGTGCGGGTGCGATGGGCCGCTCGAGGGCGGCGCGGTCCCAGTGGGCAGCGTCCGCGCAGGCGACGTAGGTGGATTCGAGAAACTCCATCAGCATGGCGGCGGGG
>JAICMT010000451.1 GCA_025929125.1 Acidobacteriaceae bacterium
GCTGGACCATTGGCGCACCATGCAGTTCTGTACAAGCATGCTCAGCAAGGCAGCGATCCGCAAGTTCATTAGCCAACCGGTGGTCGGCGGGAGGTCAGGAGACCGATTCTGAACGATATGCATCTCTCAGTCACGTGTGCGTGCCGCCGCCAGCTAGACCGGCAGGCACTCCCAGCTTAATGCGAAGCGGCGGCGGGCGATGACAGGGGAACTCGCACTTGCTCGACGATCTCGATACCAAAGCCCTGCAGGGCGGGCACGTGCGTTTTGGTGTTCGTGAGCAGCCGTATGCGCCTGATGCCAAGGTCAGACAGGATCTGCCCACCCAAGCCTACCTGCCGTAACGTCTTCTGCACGCGGTGGGCTTCGTCCTCCGGGTGGCGGGAATTCGGATCGCGGTGCAGCACCAGCCGATTGGGCGTCGTTGCCGAGCCCACTGTCCGGTCAATTCCGAAGCCTCGAGTTCCATTGTGAAGGTAAACAAGCGCGCCCCGCCCCGCTTCGGCAATCATGCGCAGTGAATTGTCCACCATCGCCCTGCAGTCGCATGTGCTCGCACCAAATACGTCTCCTGCGAGGCAGTGTGCGTGTACCCGCACCAGCACCGGTACATCGGCCGGCGTGTCTCCCAGACCCTCTCCGTAGACGAGCGCCACGTGGCTTTCCGTGCCGTCCACCTCGCTCTCGTAGGCGATCATGCGGAATTCACCATACGGCGTCGACAAGGTCGCTTCGCCGGCGCGGTGAATATAGCGCTCGTGTTGCAGACGGTATCGGATCAAGGCAGCGACTGTCACCATCTTCAGCCCATGCTCCGCACAAAAGCGGGTCAGGTCCGGAACCCGGGCCATCGTGCCGTCCTCGTTCATCACCTCACAGATGACGCCTGCCGGGATCATGCCGGCCATGCGCGCCAGGTCCACCGAGGCCTCGGTCTGTCCTGCCCGCACCAGCACGCCGCCGCGCCGGGAACGCAAGGGAAATACGTGGCCCGGGCGAGCCAGATCGTTGGCCGTGGATTTTGGATCGATTGCGACTCGTATCGTGTGCGCCCGGTCCGCGGCTGAGATGCCGGTAGTGACGCCCTCACGTGCTTCGATAGATTCGGTAAACGCCGTGCCGAAACGGGAGGTGTTCTCGCTGGTCATGGGCGGCAGCCGCAGATAATCCGCGCGTTCTTCGGTCAACGTCAGGCAGATCAGCCCACGTCCATATTTGGCCATGAAGTTGATCGCCTCCGGCGTCACATGCTCGGCCGCCAGCGTCAGATCCCCTTCGTTCTCCCGATCTTCATCATCGACGACGATGACCATCCTGCCGGCGCGGATCTGAGCCACCGCTTCTTCCACATCGGCAAAAACTGAGTGATCTGCCTCTCCGCCCATCCTTACTCCTCCACTTCGACGGGTGGAATCAACCTGGTGAAGGCGTAGGCGATCGCCTCATAGAGTGCCGCCCCGATGAACGCCAGGATCAATCCGGCGATCAACGTCACGGTCATCGAGTGGGTCTCGGTAATCCTGTCAAACTGCACGTTCTGCTGGGCCAGAAATGCCTGCCGTCCCGCAGTGAGCTCACGGATCTGTTGAAAATGCCTATAGGCTCCGAACAGCAGCCCAAGAAAGGCCGCGGCGACCACACGCGGCGTCTTGCTCTCTCTCATGAGGAAGTCTCCACTTCCCATGATAGTAGTTCCCTGCCCTGCTGCGAGGGGCAGCCTTGTGAGATCCCAAAAAGAATGCTTCCGGAATGGCGGAATTTCGGAACGAGCCTCACCGGACTGCGCGTAGCTCGCTCAGATTTGGCAAGTGCTTGGAGGATTCCAGCCTAAGCCATCTTCAGTGAACTTCGTTCCAGCGACGCCAATACTCAAACAGGGTGCGTAGCCATTTCATCGTACTTACTTCCTTCAACCATCTACAGTCTGCGGGCCGGCTTGTTTTCCGGACGGCTAAATCATACGACCAGTGCACCAGTTTTGCACCAGAAATCTGTCGTTCAATCCGCACAGCGATAACCCATTTCGCCTCAAGGGAAATAGCCGTAGTTCCCGTCCTTCGCGCTACGGGGTGCTGAGTTTCCCATCAGTGTTCGTGGTTTCTCAGACGTGATGCGAGGCAATGGCTCCGTCGATTCCGGCCGAAACAGCGGGCGTGAAGGGGCGACGCAGAACCGAGCTCTTGGAAAGCGCTCCCCCAATGCGGTAGCCCACGCCCCGCACCGTCTGGATGAGGTCCTTGTCCGAGCCGCCTTCCGTGCTCTCCAGCTTGCGACGCAAATAGTTGATGTACACATCGAC
>JAICMT010000200.1 GCA_025929125.1 Acidobacteriaceae bacterium
ACGATGCGGGTACCTAGTTCCGATTCGCGCCACTTGCCGTCGGTACAGCGGTCGCGCGTGTAGATTTCCGCGTCATAAATCTTCGCGTACGTCCAAGAGGTATCGGAGTTGAGCCATACCTGATGGTTTCCCTCCGCGCCCCATGAGCCCTCGGGCATGGCAATGTAGCTGGCTCGGGGAAAGCGGTCCAGGTACTCGCTGCAGGTGATGGTCGCGATATCGGCGTCCTGCTCGTGGATGACCCGGCATACCTGCTCCAGCCACAGAGCGCCTTCGAACCACCAGTGTCCAAACAGCTCCGCGTCGAAAGGCGCGCAGAGAACCGGCGGGATGCTTTCATTGAAACTGGCCTGAAGGCTCTCGTGCACCAGTTGCACGAAATGCCGCGCGTGCTCTTTGGCTTTCTCAGCGGCTCGTTGCGGCCAGTAAACGAGCTTGTCGCCGATGTCGACCCGCGGACCGGTTACCTGCCAATAGCGATGCCCACCGGGGAAGCGCTTCTTGTGGAAGTCGAGGTAGTCAGCATCTGCCGGATAGCCGGTGTCTCCAGACCACACCTGCATTCCGGTGCTGGGATCGCGCGGAAATACCGTAATGGCGAACCTCTTGTCGTAGGGACCGTCCACGTAATAAGGCTGATAAACGCTGCGCTGCGGCTTGAGAGTGGTGCGCTCCAGTTGCGGGTTCTTCGGCAGCCGGCTCGTGGGAGGACCATAGGGCGAGGGGATTCTGCGCGAGTCCTCAACAAGATGGGTATCGACGAAGAAGTATTCGAGGCCGTTCTCGGCCAGTGCTTCTTCCAGCCCCATCCGGTCGAAGCCGGGCCGTTGCTGCTCCTGCCCGTCGAGCCGAGGAAATTCCCAGTGGCCCGCCGGACGATAGCCGCACTCGGGCGACCAGATGCCTCGCGGATGTTTTCCCAGGTGGCGCTGATGGGCCGAAACGGCGGTGCTCACCTGGGCGCGAACACTCTCATCGGTGCCTAGCAGAGGCATGTAACCGTGGGTTGCGCTGCAGGTCAGCAGCTCGATCATGCCGAGGTCCGCGAAGCGGCGAAAGCCATCGACAATTTTGCCTTCGAGTTCGGTGAACTCGCTGAGTGCAGTGGAGAAGAATCGCCCCCAAAAACGCGCGGTTTCGGTCAGGTGCATGTCGCCAGACTGAAGGAAGTACGCCTCATCCTCGCGCGCAGCGATGATCTTGCGATTCACATATTTCGGGAAGTCCTCGATGAAGTGAGGATGCGCGAGTTGCTCGAGGAGGATAGGAGAGATGTTGATGTTGAGATTGGCGGGAATGCCATCCTTCTCCAGCCTTCCAAGGAGCCGCAACAAGGGCAGGTAAGTCTCTGCCGCGGCTTCGTGCAGCCACTCAATCCCATGCGGCCAGGTCCCGTGATTTACAACGTAGGGCAGGTGGGCATGCAGCGTGATTGCCAGAAATCCTGCCGGGGTGGCCTTCGGCTTGGTCAATGCAACCTCAATAGAAAGGATGATGGAGGAGGGACCGCCGAAGAACACTTGTGTGCACACCGCTACACTTCCCAGGTCCTTAGGAGGGTTCCCCGCGCAGTCGCGTGCCCGTAGCTTACACGAACAGAATGTCGTCCGTGTAGCTGGCTGCCGACAAAGAACAAGGGCGGCTCCAGTAGGAGCCGCCCATTCCCCTGCTTGATGGGAGTTATCGGCGCTCCAGCCCGCGGTCGCCGTAGGAGTCCTGCGAACCCGGGCCGCCCGAGGTCACGCGAACCATGACCGAATTGGCGAGCCTGAACCGGACGACGCTTTCGGAAGGAATCTGCACCTGCTGTCCACGGGTGATGGTGTTGGCCCCCGCGCCGACGCCGCCGCCAGCCGTAGCGCCGATGGCTGCGCCTTTGCCGCCGCCGAGAATGCCGCCGAGAATCGCGCCTACCGCCGCGCCGCCGCCGACCTTCTCCGCTGTGTTCTTGCCGCGTCCCTCACCCTGCTTGCTGAACGAGTCAGTAGCGACGTCAATCCGCTCGCCACGCCTGCTGATCGATGTCAGCGAGATGCTGAGCAGGGAACTTCCCTTGAAGTGAGTCGCATCTTTGGCTTCGTCCACCCTGCCGGTCACGGGAGTTCCTGCAGGTAGCACCACCATGCCGTTCTCGACGATATCGGAGGCAACGACGCCGGTGAATTTATCGCCGGTCTGGGTGGTCGCGCTGTCGAGTGTCTGCGTGATGCGTACCGGGATCGTCGTACCGGCCTGGAGCGTCACGTTGTGGACCACCGGCGCGGGGGCCGGAGGAGGTGGAGGCGGAGCCTGTTGGATCACCGGCGCGGGCGCCTGCTGCTGGGGCTGCGGCTGGGAAGGCGGCATCTGTTGCCGTTCCGGCTCATTTCTTGCCATGGTCTGAGCTGGCGCGCGGTTTGGCTTGCTCGATCGGCTGGGCTCGGGCATTGGCGTCGGAATCGGCGGGGCCGCTGCAGAAGTGTCAGGAGCCATGACTGGGCTTCCCGGTACTGTGAGGTTATTCACCACTGTGCGCACTCCGGCGACCTGAGCTGCATCGTTGCCGGCTACCGTACGTGCGGTGTCGTTCGCGACCGTGCCACTCAGCGTGGCCACTCCGTTGTTTACCGCCGCCTGGATGGACTGTCCTGAGAGTGCCGTGTCAGAGGCGAGACGGCTCTGGACCTGAGTGCTCAAGCTGGCGTCGTCGGTGGCTGGTTTCGCTTTGCATCCTGCCAGCACGAAAGCCAGGCTGGAGACCACAACGATGTTTCGAGTAATGAAGACCTTCCAAGCTCGGTTCATAACATCCTTTCCTGCGGTTGCTGTTCCCAGACCCAATTCTAAAGGAGATACTACCGGCTCAGTCCTGCCATGGGTATATCCAGCCGGTGACGGAGCTCAACCTGCCGGCCAGCGCGACCGAGCAAATACTGCTCCATTGGACGCTTTGCGGGCGTAAAGCTTCTGTTTCGGCCGACCCGAATTTGATCGGATCCACGGCGGTTTAACGGGCTGTCCACTCCGCCATCTTGCGCAACCTAAAGAGCATGCGAGGCATCCACCCACAGGGGACGCGGAATAACGCCATCGGGCGCCCGGGGATCCTCGCGACGGCACATTGGGCCGCCACGGTGGTACATTGCAAGACAACCCGGTATCTGCGGAAGACGAAGTACTTTCGCCAAAACAGGAAGTCGACAGGAGAAAACGATGGCAGATAATGACACTGGATCAAGCGGTCTGGGATGGTTTCTGGCAGGGCTCGGGATCGGCGCGCTGGTTGGCGTGCTTTACGCTCCCAAGTCGGGCCGCGAAACACGCGAAGACATCGCCAACAGTGCAGCCGATGCCCAGCGCCGCGCTGCCGAACTGATGGAGCAGGGTCGCCAGCGCGCGAACGAGTACGCCGAGCAGGGCCGTCAGTTGGTGGAGCAGGGACGCCAGAAGGCAGCCGACCTGGTAGAACAGGGCAAGCAGCAGGCATCCGAGTACGCCGATAAGGGCCGCGAGTACTACGAGAAGGGCCGCACGCAGTGGTCACAATACGTCGACAAAGGCAAGAATATGGTCGGCGATCAACAGGCCAAGGCGAGTGCGGCAGTAGACGCCGCCAAGGATGCATATCAGAGCAATCCCCCGGAGCGGTCCACCGGAACAGCAGGCTGATTTCACGAGCCTCCGAACCATAGCCCAGGAGGCGGGTTCTGCCCTCGTGCAGCCCGCCTCTGCTGGCTCACACCGATCCTGGATCACTTCAGCACGGCAGGAGAGACGCGATGGCAATGATATTTCTGGCGATGTGGTTTCAGGACTCGGAGACGGCGAACTCCCTTCATCAGCTGTCCAACTACATGGGCGTTCTGGCAATCTCCGTGGCCGTGCTGACTCTGCTGCTGGTTATTGGAGGAGCCGTTGTTGCCGCTCAGGTGCTGAAACTGGCGAAGAGCATCTCGAATGTCGCAACCGATCTTCAGGGCAAAGCGACTCCGATTCTTCAGGAAGTGGCCGTCATCTCCAAACATACGCGCGACATGCTGGAAGATGCGAAGCCCAAGATTGCCACCATTACTGACCATATCGCCAAGACGAGCGTGACGCTTTCCGAGACTGCCGTTACTACCAAAGCGACTGTCGAGAAGCTGCAGGCGACCGTCGCCGACGCCAATGCGCGCACCCAACGCCAGGTGGCTCGCGTGGACGGCATGGTAAGCGCCGCCCTGACCACGACTGCGGACGTGGTGGAATCCATCAACCATGGCATCCGTGTGCCGGCGCAGAAGATCGCACAGGCCGCCACCCAGGCCAAGGTGGTTGTGGAAGGGCTGCTGGACCGCATTAAGGGGATGAGCGGCAACATGCCTTTTGGTGGATCGAAACGCCCGGGGCGTCCCGCGCCGTACTCAACCAGCACAGCTTCCAGCAGTTCCAGCTATCGCGCGTCTGGCGCTGGATCCGGCAGTTCCTCGGGCACTGGGACAGGCTATGCGGCAGCGCCGAAAGATCTCTAA
>JAICMT010000503.1 GCA_025929125.1 Acidobacteriaceae bacterium
CAGTTCAGGAAAATAGCGGTTCAGCGACTTCGTGTCGCGGCTCTGCAGCAGCACCTCGTCGCCACTCCGAAACACTATTGCCCGGAACCCGTCCCACTTCGGCTCGAAGATCCATCGCGGTCCCGACGGAATCGCATCCACCCGCTTGGCGAGCATCGGCAACACCGGCGGGTTGACGGGCAGGTCCATTCCGTTCCGTTCTCGACTCGTCGCAGCCAGTGGTCGTTTCAAGCCGCTGCTTGCATCGCGCTTGAGTTCACCTGAGCCGACAGCGAATTCAGCTTCTCGTCCGTCGCCTTCTCTTCTTCCAGAGTCTCCTCCAGCAGCTTGGCGACGTTCTTCTGGCCCAGCATCTTGGCATACTCTCGCACCGTGCCATAGGCGGCAATCTCATAATGCTCTACCCGCTGCGCGGCAGAGATTAGTGCGGCGTCGCGCACATCACCCTTGTCCAGCTCCTGGATCATCTCGCTGCCCTCTTCCACCAGGCCCTGCATGCCGTGACAGGTCTTTCCCGTTGCCTTTTTACCTAGGGTCTCGAAGATCTCGTCCAGCCGCTCGATCTGCCCTTTTGTCTCTTCCAGATGCGTCTCAAACGCCTGCTTCAACTCAGGCGACTTCGCCGCCTTCGCCATCTTCGGCAGCGCACGTGTAATCTGCTTCTCCGCGGAATAAATGTCCTTCAGCTCGTCGATCAATAAATCTTGCAGGCTTTGCACCGGCATTCGCGTTACCTCTTCAGGGGATTCAACCACCCCCGTACGATGCAGCCCCTGTGCTGCGGAGTTTTACTCGTTTCGCTTCTTACCGCGATTCAGGCACAGGCTTTCAGCTCCAGCCGCATCAGCAGCGCATCGTCAGCGGGATCGCGGTAATATCCGGCGCGGCGGCCCACCACAGCAAACCCCAGCCGGCTATAGAGTGCGATCGCTCCTGCGCTCGATGCCCTCACCTCCAGCAGCAGCTCAGTCGCGCCCTCCGCCCCGCACCACTGCGCCACGCCTTCGCAGAGCGCCGCGCCGATCCCCTGCCGCCGCGCCGTCTCCGCTACCGCCACGCTCTCCAACTCCGCGTCCCCGGCCGGATGCACCACCCCGATTGCGAATCCGCGCAGTCCCGGCGGATCGCCCACCAGCCCGTCTGCCACCAGCAGACAACGCCGCGGAGCGAAGATGTCGTCCGCCAGAATCTCGCTGTAAGCCGTTCGCGGCCAGTGCGGGGCGGTCGCAATTGAGCGTTCCAGTTCAAACAACTCCGCAAGATCGCATTCACGCGCCCGACGGACTCGGATCGCCGTCATCGGCCTGCCCTCGCTGCTTGTCGTTTCAGCAAAATCTCCGCGTCCGTCCTGCGAAGATAATTCGCATCCAGCATCGCAACATCGTCGAACTGCCCCGCTTCCACCCGCCGCAGAACCAGGGCCCAGCCGGCCGCGGCAGTCGGAGCCTCCACCAGGATCGGCTGAAGCTCCGCCAACGCTTCGGCTACCTGCGGCTCACAGACCACCACCCGGGCCCCGGCCGCCAGCCGATCTATTTCCTCCCGGGTCAGCAGCGCCTCCCGGATGGAGCTTCCGCCCTCGTATAGCCCGCAGTAGAACTCGCCCCGCCCCGCGTCCAGAACCGACAGCACGCGCCCGATCCCGTCGGCCTCCGCCAGCACCGCCAATCGGGAGATCGCCACCACCGGCAGTCCCAGCGCCTCGCACAATCCCTTGGCCGCGCTCACGCC
>JAICMT010000481.1 GCA_025929125.1 Acidobacteriaceae bacterium
AACCGGCTGCAGCGCCATCCGCTGCGCAGCCGCTCAATCCGGAGGCCCGCGCCGCCGCTGCGATCGCGGAACTCGAAGCGCGGGCGGCTCAGCCGGTGGACCTGGCAAATCTCAGCGATGCCCTCTCGCTGCTGCGCCGTTGGTACTACCGCCCGGAGAAGCACCGCGCCGGCGAAGTGTTCTTCCCCAAGCCGGACGGGAGCTGGCCCATTCGCCGCATCCTCAACGGAGCCGCACGCGCCGCGCTCGGCGACCCGACGCCGATGGCCGAAACCCAACGCGATCTGGCCCAGCGCAACCCCGCCGACGCGGAACAGAAGCCCGCCCGCACCAAAGTCCTCCACGCCGGTCGGCCGGATGTCGAACGCGTCGTGCCGGTTACAACCCGGAGAAAGAAATAATGTCAGAAAAAGATCCACCGCCGTACGATGGGCCGCGGTTGCGCTTTTGGCGAGAGCAATCGGAACTCGCGGAGACATTCCTGACGACACTCAATCACATCGAAAAGTTTGGTTCTAGTGTGCTCGGTATCCAGGGGACTAGCTCTAATAGGTATTCATTTACTGTCGGCGTGTTCGATACCTGTTGCAAGCCTGAGCTGATCACGGTTGGCTTAACGGAAAAAACTGCCCACATAGCCCTTAATACTGCAGTGAAGTTACTTAGATCTGGAGTGGATCTGACCCAAGGTAAGTATCGGGACATCGTAGGCGAGGTCGAATGCAAGTTCGCCCCGGTCGATCAAAAGTGGTTCCATCACGCAATGGGGCGTGCTGACTGGTACTACGGCGGCGAGCAGGTTCCCGTCCTGCAACTGATCTACCCTGACCTCGAGAATCGATTTCAGGATGAGGAGGGCTTTCAAGAGTATTTTCGTCAACCCATGCTGATGAGCGGGATCGTCGAAGGGGAGCGGGAGCATGACTTCTGGGCCTTCAATGATCCGGCCAGCAGCATCTCGCGCTGGAAATTCCCGGACGATCCGCACACGCACAGCTATCTGTCGAAGACAGTTCACGAAAAAGAGGAACCAGTCACCTATGTTTCACACGATGCTGAGGACGGAGCCTGGCAATTTTTGGGAGACAAGATGTCCGACGGCGGCGGTCCGGTCGTCTCCTGCCTTCATCACCCGATTGATGACGATCCCAGCCTGGAAGAACTCGCGGACCTGCCCCGCGGCTGGTATGCCACGCGTGAGTCTCCAGGCGCGCCATGGGAGCGCTTTGAGCACTCGCCCGCTGAAGATGGTCCCGACTCTGACGTCTGACTACGAAGAGCTAGTACACTGCCCTCAGCACCGCACCTATGATCGATCTCTGCTGCTCCATTCTGGCCTCGGACTTCGCGCACCTCGCCGATGAAATTGCGGCGGCGGAGCGCGGCGGCGGCACTATCATCCACGTCGATGTCATGGACGGTCACTTTGTGCCGAACATCACATTCGGGCCGCCGATGGTGAAGGCCATCCGCCCGATCACGAAGCTGCCGATCGACTGCCACCTGATGATCGAGGACCCCGACAGCTATATTCCTGCCTTCGCCGAGGCCGGCGCGGACATGATCTCCGTGCAGCAGGAGGTATGCCGCCATCTGCATCGCACGTTGCAGCACATTGCTGACCACAATGCGCTGCCCGGCGTCGTCATCAATCCGGCCACCCCGGTCGATACGCTGCTCGAAGTGCTGCCGATGGTGCACTATGTGCTGGTCATGAGCGTCAATCCCGGTTTCGGAGGCCAAAAGTTTCTGCCGCTGGCCGTGGACAAGATCGCCTATCTTGCTGAATTGCGGGAGGCCATGAGCCTCAATTTCCGCATCGAGGTGGACGGCGGAGTTGCTCACGACACCGTGGCTTCCGTAGTCCAAGCAGGAGCCGAGATGCTGGTCGCAGGCTCCGCTGTGTTTGCGCGCGGCAAGACCGAGCAGAATGCCCGTGAACTGCTCAAGCTGGCGCGTGCCGCCGCAGAGGCC
>JAICMT010000129.1 GCA_025929125.1 Acidobacteriaceae bacterium
CATCCGGCCTTTTGTGTGTAGTTCCGGGGCTGATTCGCGATAGAGCGGGCTGCTGGACGTTCAAGCCAGTCGTGCCGTGTAGACCATGATGGAGACGCCGCCAGTGACAAAGTTGGGCAGGTCCGCCACAGTTGCCTGGCCCTCAGGCGAGGCGAGCGCTGCCTCAACCGCTTCCGGAGAATCGAAGCTCAACTGGGCAATCAGGTGCGGTGCCGTCCCGGCGAGCGGGTTGACGAGGCCGTCGCTGACCGTGAACTCCCTGAGGCCGGGAAGCGCCTTCGCCAGGGGCACATGGGTCTCGTGGTAGTACCGATTGAAGGCGTTTACATCCGCCGGAACTCCGTATTGCACCAGTAGGTAGGTCATAGGCGGCCATTCTACGCGCAATCCAGGTGCGGTCCCGGGGGGCCCCCCTGGGGGGTATTTTGGGCGGAAGTGCCTTGGATTGTGGCGATTGGAGCGCATGGCGGCTGTAAAGTATTCGATCGGTGTAACTTGCAGCTAAAATCGTGAGCTCATTGGGGTTATCGAAGAAGACGGCTGACGGTTTGCAGGCAATTGAGGAGGCGGCTGCCGTCCCGGGTGGGGATCTGGCCTGAGCTGAGGCCGTTGAGGACGGCGGCGAGCGCAATCTGTAATGCGCCTCTTTCCGTGGGCGCGACGCCGGAGAGCGTGGCGAGCGCGTTGGCACAGTAGGCGCGGAGGTAGTCGACGGTTTCGGGGCGCAGGGTGCGGGGATCCAGCTGAGGAGCCTGGATGGGCCTGCGGCGCTGGGTGCGCAGGTGAAAGAAGCAGTAGGCGCTGACTCCGGCGGCAGGGGACCGGCAGCGGCGGCCGTTGGTTCGGGTAAAGCTGCAGATGGGGTACTGGGCGGCGGGCCTGGGCATGGCGTGGCTCCTGGGGTGCGTAGGTTAAATGCGAAAGGGCCGCTTGGAAGCGGCCCTTCTCTGACTCTCTAATTTAATTGTACCAAGTTGGGTATAACTGGTGTCACATCGATTTTTTTGCGGGAAGAGTTTTTGCTTTCTTGCATTTGGAATGGAAATCCACAGGGGTGGGACTTGACAACTTTGCCGGTATTGGAAGTTTGACTAGATGGGTCATTTTGACTAATATGGTCAGACGAGGTGGCGGAATGGCACGGTGGGCGGTGGCAGAGGCGAAGGCGAAGTTCAGCGAGGTTCTGGACCGGGCCGAACGAGAGGGACCGCAGGTGGTGCGACGGCGGGGGAAAGAGTTCGTCCTGGTGACCTTGCCTGAGTACGAAAGGCGAGTGTCGTCCGCTGGTGACATTGACGCGGGTGGGAGGACGTCGGGCCGGAGGCTGTGGGAAGAGCTACGAGTTGTTCCGGCGGACGGCGTTGACGTGGAACTGGAGAAATCGCGCTGGAATCCGCCACAGGTTGATCTGTGATGTACCTGCTGGATACGGGAGTGCTTTCGCAGACCGCGAAGGCACAACCAGATGAGCGAGTGATGGCATGGTGGGCGGCGTGTCGCGATTCCGACCTGGCGCTGAGTGCTGTCAGCATTCACGAACTGCGGTATGGGATTGAGTTGCTGCCGACGGGAGCACGCAGGCTCCAACTGGAGTCCTGGTTCAGCAAAGTTTTGGATCGCTTTCGCGGAAGGATTCTGGCGGTGGAGGAAGAGGTCGCGAGCCTGAGCGGCGCGATGCTGGCAGAGGCGAAGATTGCCGGGCATACCGCTGAGGTCAGCGATGTGCTGATTGCAGCGACTGCGAGGGTGCATGGGTTGAAGCTGGCTACGCTGAACCGGAAGCACTTTGAGGGGTTCGGGGTGGAGTTGGTGGAGTTCTGAAAGGTGCTCGGAATGCGGTTACCGCGGTGACGAGATCATGCATGTGGCAAGTCCAAATCTCACCTGATCCCGCACCTCCAGAGGAATAGGCACTTCGCGGATCGAATATGAGTGATATCAGCCGCGGGATCGCAGAGTGGTACAAACTGGCCCGAAATCGTGACCGTGTTTGCTTCAATCTCGACATTGGGAAGTGACGCATTAGATTGGCCGCAGTCCAGTTGATGGGCTTGAAACTTATAGATCAATTCATAAGCTTGTTCTACGTGCCCAGATAGTGGCTTGAAAAGCGACTGCCGCGCGCTTTCAACTGCTGCTTGCTGGAGCATTGGCGGTCCGTTGATGACAGTGACAGTTGATGTTTCCCCGTCAGGCAGGAGGGTGATGTTCAGAACGACGTCACCATACACATGAGCGGCAAGTGCGATGGGTGGATAGGCGGGCGCTTTTAGTCTGGCGATCGCCAACACCGGCGTCGAAGTTTGGGCAGCGACGAATGCATTGCCCAGAATGAAAAATGTGAAGCTAAGCCATGCTCGCATGAGGATAATGCTACAGAACGACGGAAAATCGAATGTGATTCTGCAATAAGAAGGCCGCCATTGCTGGCGGCCTTTGCTGTCTCGGGTTGCTGGAGTGATTAGTCGCCGGGGACGAGGTTCTTGTCTTCCGCGGGGGCGGCTGGGGCGGCTGCGGGCTTGATTTCGCCCAGGGCGATGAAGCCTGCGGGAGCCTCCGGTTCCTTGAGGATCTCCTTGCGGTAGAGCTTGGCCATGCGGGCGTTTTCGGCTTCCTGCTTGATCTTGGCGTCGCGTGCGCGGATCTTCTCTTCGCGGGCGTTCTTGGCGATACCGGACTTCTCAAAGGTATCGTTGGCCGCCGCGTTGACGTGCGCATCGTTGAGCACCAGATCGTACTTCTCCTGCCGCTCGAGGCCGACCTTCTTGCCGCCGGCGAAGATCTCGTGACGGCCGTGCTCCTCATACCACTTGGTGAGGGTTGCGGTCATGTGCATCTTTTCGATGATGTTCCGCCAGCCCACACCGGTGTTGTAGGCGCAGAAGGAGATCTCGCCTTCCTGCGTAGCGTAGGGGATGATGCACTGCTCGGTGCGGCGGAAGTCGTAGTTGAAGAGGTCCTGGAACCACATGCCGGCGATGAAGAGGAAGTTCCAGCGATCCTTGCGGCGCTTCTCGATATCCGCCATGGTGCGGTCGCCGGTGACCTTGCCGTAGTCGCGGCCGGTGGCGCCGAAGCACTTGTCGAACTTCTGCAGCAGGTCGAGGATCTTGAAGTGCGTGGGGGCCTCGCTGGGCTTGTAGTTGCGGAGCAGCGCGAGCGAGACGCCGATGATGGAGGAGATCTTGCCGCGGGAGGCGTCGTTGATCTTGGCGACATCCTTGGCGAGACGGTCGGCGTTGAGGAAGGCGGTGACGGGCACAGCCTCCTTGGTCTCCTTGTCGATCATGAGCGCCATGCCGATGCCGCAGTTGGGGTGGCATCCGCAGGAGAGCTGGCCCCAGTCGTGATCCGGTCCGTGAACCAGGTCAGCCCAGTCAGAGAAGGTGGACATGAAGGAGATGGGGAACCAGTCGCGGGTGGGCTCGCCCAGTCCGGTCTGGTTCTTGACGTCGTGCGCCATGTGAGAGAGGGTGTAGCGCTGGGCGGCGCGGCGCTCCTCAGAGACGGCCTCGTCGCGGCCGGTGAAGGAGACGGGCTGGAAGGAGAGGAAGTTGATCTTCTTCGGGTTGTCGAGCGCGAACTGAATGATGCGGCCAACCTGCTCGTTGTTGATGCCGTTGACGATGGTGGTAACGGGAACGATGTCCACGCCGGCCTCATGCAGGTTGTGGATGGCCTGGAGCTTTACGTCGAACGCATTGCCAACCTTGCGGTGCGAGTTGGCTGCGTTGCCAATGCCGTCGAACTGCAGATAGGCGTAGCGAAGGCCGGCTTCCGCGGCGGCCTTGGCGAATTCCTTGGACTTGGCGAACTCGATGCCATTGGTCGCGGCCTGGACGGAGTTGTAACCAACCTTGCGGGCGTAGGCGACGGCGTCGAGGAAGTAGGGCGAGAGGGTGGGCTCGCCGCCGGAGAACTGGACGGACATCTGACGCCGGGGCTTGATGGTGATGGCGTTGTCCAGCATGGTCTTGATCTCGTCCCAGGTGAGCTCATGAACGAAGCCGACCTGATTGGCGTCCATGAAGCAGGGATCGCACATCATGTTGCAGCGGTTGGTGAGATCGATGGTGAGGACCGAACCGCGGCCATGGGTCACGGTGGAGGTGCCGTGGTTGTGGAGCTTGGAGTCATTGTGGGCGCGGATGTCGCGGCCGGGGAAGACCTCTTCGAGGTGCTTGAACATGGCCGGGTCAACCGACATGACATCCTCAAAATGACCGTGAATGGGACAGTCCTTGACCATGAGGATCTGGCCGTCGCGCTCGACGATCTGGGCCTTGATCTCGCCGACCTTCTCGTTGAGCAGGATTTCGTGCGGCAGCTTGCCATCGACGATCTGCTGGCGAATCTCCGGAATGCAGCGGGGACAGAGCGAGTCCGTGGTGCGCGGCCAGCCGAGGGGCGGCTTCTCTTTCTGATAGGACTTCAACAGCGGCTTGTCGCTCCACCGGGGAGTAAAGCTGGGATTGTCGCCGAGCATGGAGTTGATCTTGTCGTAGACAACCCATCCGCCCTTGGCGACCTGCACCAGGGCATTCTCAAAGATCTTTGCGCGCTTTGCCATTGAAGTTTTCTCTCCTGAAGAAATATTGGTCAAGATGGCCGGTCTCTTCTGTTCCTGGATCCTGGTCTCGATCGTGGACCTGCCTGGTGGCGTGGATCAGGGGCCTAAGTGAATTCGCTTTCACGATCGAATCGGCTCTTAGTGTAGCGAGAGGAGCCGGCAAAAGAACGGCAACCAAGGTTGCCGAAGGACATGCTCTCCATCGTTAAGCGTATGCACTGGGCAAGGTGCGGGGAAGCGCAGTGCGGCGAACGGCAACATGCTGCATTGAATGGGGAATGAGAGGGTTGAATGGGAATGGGGTGCAGCGCTAAGTCCGGCGTTATCAATGAGGCACCCTTTGGAAAGAAGTATGCTGAAGGGGGCATTGACCGAGAGTACGGAGGGTTTCAATACTGGAGCAGGAGGGGCGAAATGGGGGATCAGGAGCGTTCGCGGTGGGAGCAGCAGTTGCGGGATGCGGCGCGGCATGTGGAAGAGGACGTGCGACGCGTGGTGACCTACATCAACGATGAGGTGGTGCCGGATGTGCGGCAGAACGGCTCGGATGCGCTGCGGTTCGCGGCGCGTGAGCTAGAGAAACTGGCGCAGAAGATGGATGACCGGCGCGCGGTGTCCAGTGCGGCTCCGCCGCCGCGGGAGAAATGACGCGGTGAATGGGGCCCCTGTGATGCGAAGGCTGTGGGTAGTGGTGGGGATGGCGGGCGTGACGGCGCTTGCAGGCTGCCATCATCGGCAGCAGGCGGTGTACCAGCCGCCACCACCGCCGGTGCAGCAGGCGGATGTGGAGCGTCCGGCGAGGCCAGTGCGTCCGGAACCCGGGAATGGTGCTGGAACCGCTAGACCATTGGTGCCCGGCGAGCAGCCGGAGACGCATGGGCGGCCGGTCTCGAGTGAAGTAGGTATCGCGAGCTGGTATGGCCCGCCGTATCACAACCGTCACGCGGCGGATGGCAGCATCTACGACCAGAACGCGATGACGGCGGCGCATCGGACGCTTCCGATGGGCACGGTGGTGCGGGTGACGAATCTGAACAATGGCGAGTCGGTGGTGGTGAA
>JAICMT010000223.1 GCA_025929125.1 Acidobacteriaceae bacterium
GCCGACGGACCGGCGCTCCACTCCGCGCTGTCCGAGCGAAGCAGCCGCCCAATCTCGGCACTCTCCACCGCGCCGGTCGCGCCGATGCTGATCTGCGGATATAGTGCGGACTGGGCCACCCCAATCTGCGCATTGGCCGCCGCGATCCTCCGCTCCGCCGCAGCGATATCCGGACGCCGCTGCAGCAGTTCCGAAGGGATCCCGGTTGGAATGTTCGGCGGGTCTCCCGTCAGCGGCTTCTCCGGAATGCTGAAGTTGCTCGCCGGCGCACCCACCAGCACCGCAATCGCATGCTCGTACTGCTGCCGTTGGACTCCCAGATCGATCAGTTGCGCCCGCGTAGCCTCCAGTTGACTCTGCGCCTGGGCCACGTCGCTCTGCGTCGCCAACCCGCCCGCGAAGCGGCTCTGCGTAAGCCGCGCCGCCTCCACATACGCATCCAGGGTCGAGCGCAGCAACTCCGCCTGCAGGTCCAGCCCGCGCAGCTGCAGATACGTAACCGCAAGCACGCCCTGCAGACTCAGGCGCGTGTTCGACAGCTCTGCAGCGCTTGCCTGTGCGGATGCAGTGGTCGACTCGATCTGGCGGCGAATGCCGCCCCAGAGGTCCGGCTCCCACGAAATATCCACCGGGATCAGAAAGTCCCAATAGCTCGCCGCACTGGTCCGCAGCGGCTTATTGGCGGAGACGCCGTTGCGCGAAGCATCCACACCCACCGACACCGTGGGAAACAGCGAAGCCCGATCCACACGCACCAGCGCATGCGCCTGCTCATATGCGTGGAGTGCCGCGGCGATATCCTGATTCGCGTTCGCGCAGCGCTGCTCCAGGTCATTCAGCTCGGCGTCGTTATAAACCTGCCACCATGCGCCGCGATCCTTTGCATCCGCAGGCTGCGCGGCAGTCCACTGGCCATTCTGCCCGTTGCCGGAGTACGCCGGCGGCACCGGCATCTGCGGAGCCCTATAGTTCGGCCCCACCTTGCACCCGCCAACCAGCAGGGCCGAACCAAGTGCCAGCCGCGCGGCTGCTTGGGAAAGCCGCATCACTCGTTCTCCTGCTTGGTCGTCGGAGCCGTGCCACTCACCACCCGCACCTGCTCTCCATCGGTGAGCGAGTCAGGCGGGTTCGCCACAATCTTCTGGCCCGGTTCCAGCCCGGACAGAACCTCGATCGTCGCACCCGTATCCCGGCCCGGAAGCACACGAACCATGTGGGCGCGCTTGTTTGCATCTACCACCGCCACGTACAGGCCATCCGGCTGAAGGATCGCTGCACTCACCGGGATGACCAGCGCAGGAGCCTTCGTCGACACATTCAGATGCACCTGCGTGTAGCTGCCCGGCAGCAGTTCGCCGGTTCGGTTCTCCACTTCAATCTCCGCCAGCAGCGTCCGCGTCGCCGGGTCCACTGCATCCGAGGTGCGCACCAGCTTGCCCTTAAAGCTCTTCCCCGGATACTGCGGCAGCGTCAGAACGGCCGTTGCGCCTGGTTTGGCATCCGGGGCGTACACCTGCGGGACGCTCACATAAACGCGCAGCTTTTGCAATGCCGACACTTCGAACATGGGCTTGCTTCCGGTCACAATCCCGGCGCCCTGCGTGGTCGTGCTTCCAGTGGACGTGACCAGCTGCCCCACGTCGAGATTGCGCGCCGTCACAACGCCATCGAACGGAGCGACCACGCGCTCAAACGACACCAGCTCCTGCAGCCGCTTCACGTTGGCCTCGGCCGAGGTCACCTCCGCATTGCGTGCCTGCAGTTGCGCGGTCGCGTTATCGGTGTCCTGTTGCGAGACCGCATTCTGCTTCAGCAGCCCCTCGTAGCGGTTCGCGGTCACCCGGGCGAGCGCGGCATTGCTCTGCGCGCTGGCCAGCTCGGATCGCGACTGTGCAAGCTGCTGGTCCAGCTCCGGAGTTTCGATCACCGCCAGCAGATCGCCCTTGCGAACATGCGACCCGATGTCGTGATACCACGCCTTCACATATCCCGTGGTGCGCGCATAGATGGGCGCCTGCGTATAGGCCTGGATATTTCCCGGCAGCAGAATCTCGCCCGCGCTGCTGCCCAGCTTCGGCTCAATCAATGAAACCGGCGGCGCGAAGGTATTGCTGGTGTACCGCTCCAGCGCCGCATTGGCACGCTTGCGCTCCAGAATCCCCATCACCGCGACTAGCACTGCCACCAGCGCGATCACCACCAGGAGAGTCGCGAGCGTCCCGCGGCTAGCCCGCGGCTGCCTCTGCTCCGGAGTGCTGCCGTGTTCCTGCATGTCCGTCCTGCCGCTCAAGCATCCACCTCATCTTCCTCGTGGCTCTGAACCACCGCAGCGTCGTTGCGGTGCATCAGGGAAAACAACGCCGGCACAAACGTCAGCGTGCCGAAGGTCGCCAGCAGCAATCCGCCGATCACCGCACGGCCCAGCGGCGCGTTCTGCTCGCCGCCCTCGCCGAGTCCCAGCGCCATCGGCACCATGCCGATGATCATCGCCAGCGCCGTCATCAGCACCGGGCGAAACCGCGTGAAGCCCGCATCCAGGGCCGCGTCCAACGCATTCTTGCCTGCCTCCATCTGCTCCTTCGCAAAGCTCACCACCAGAATCGAGTTGGCTGTCGCTACCCCCATGCACATAATGGAGCCGGTCAGAGCCGGGACGCTCAGGTGCGTTCCCGTCACGAACAGCATCCACACAATGCCGGCCAGCGCTCCCGGCAGCGCCGCAATGATGATGAACGGATCAAGCCAGCTCTGGAAGTTCACCACAATCAGCGCGTACACCAGCACAATCGAGAACAGCAAACCGTACGTCAACCCCTGAAACGAGCTGCGCATCGTCTCAATCTGTCCGCGGACAGAGATCAGCGATCCCTTGGGCCGATGCTTGTTAGCCTGCTCCACCACCGCGTCCAGCTTCTTCGCCACGGTCTCCAGATCGGTTCCATCCACCGCACCATACACGTCCACAATGGGCTGCGCGTCATAGTGGCTCACCGTTCCGGGCTCGGCTCCCCGCTGAAACGACGCAACGTTGCCCAGAATCTGCGGCGTCTTGTTCGCCCCGGTCAGAGGAACATTCTCCAGCTCCTGCAGGTTCTTAATGTCGTACTGGGGAGTCTGTACTGCGATGCTGTAGCTCACGTGGTTCTGCGGATTCAGGTAGAACGTCGGATTGGTCTGGAAGCTGCCGCTGAGGCTGGTCAGCAGCGTGCGCGCCACATCGCTCTGCGTATAACCCACCTCTTGCGCGCGCGTGCGGTCCACGTTGACCGTAAACTTCGGTTGATCGAACGGCTGCTGCAGCCGAAGATCCGTCGCCCCCGGAATCCGGCTGATCTGCTGCATCATCTTCAGCGCCAGTTCCCGGTTCTGCTCAACCTGCAGCCCGGAGATCTGCACATCGATCGGCGCTGGCAGTCCGAAGTTCAGAATCTGGCTCACAATATCGGTCGGCAGGTAATAGAACTCCGTACCTGGAAACTGCGTCGTCAGCTTGTCGCGGAGCGCCCGCATGTACTCCTCGGTCGGTCGGTGCTTCTCGTTCAGCGACACCAGGATGTCCGCGTCTCCGGTCCCCACCGGCGCCGAGTTGGTGTACGAGAGGTTCAGTCCTGAGTACGGCACGCCGATGTTGTCGATGATCGTGGCCAGTTGCGAGGGCGGAATCTCCTGCCGGATCACACGCTCAATATCGTCGCAGAGCCGCGCCGTGTCTTCGATCCTGGTCCCCGTATGCGCGCGCACATGCAGCTTGAACTGACCTCCGTCCACCGTCGGGAAGAAATCCTGCCCCAGCCACGGATACAGCACAACCAACGACGCCACCCAGAAGACAACCATTCCGGTCAGGAAAATCCCCCGCCGCGCAAGGCAAAGTGCCAGCACACCCCGGTACCAGACTCGCAGCCGCTCAAAGGAGCGCTCAAATTTCGTTTGAACCCACACAAACGGATTCCGGTTCGTCCTGCTCTGCTCCTCGCGATCGTGTTCGTGTCCCCGCAGCAGGTACTTCGCCATGGTCGGCACAATGGTTCGCGAGAGAAAGTACGACGCCAGCATTGCGAAAACCACCGCCTCGGCCAGCGGTACAAACAGGTATTTCGCCACGCCGCTCAGAAAGAACATGGGCACGAACACGATGCAGATCGCCAGCGTCGAAACAAACGCCGGAACCGCAATCTGTGCCGCGCC
>JAICMT010000191.1 GCA_025929125.1 Acidobacteriaceae bacterium
ATGTGGGTGCACAGCCGGCAATATTCCGGACGGATCGTGACGGTTTCCAACGCACAGATCTTTGAAGAACCGGTCTACAACTACTCGCGCGACTTCCCCTACATCTGGGAAGAGATCCGTCTGCCGGTTTCATATAAAGACGATCGGGGCCAGGCAGAGCAGATCATTCTGGACGCAGTCGACCGCCACACCCAGGACATTCGCAACCTGGCACAGCCGGAACTGGAGCGGCTGAAGAAACAGTTCTTCATCGAGGCCGCCGAGATCCACCCCCGCGTCTACATGCGCATTACGGATAACTGGGTGGAACTGGCGGCGCGATTCCTATGCTGCACCCACGACGTGCGCGGGTTGAAGGACCGCATCAGCCGTGACATCCTGCGCGACTTCGACGCGGCTGGCATCGGCATTGCATCCGGCACCTACGAGATTGTGGGAGTGCCCCCGCTACGCATTGAGTCGCTGCCCGGCGCCACGGCCAAAGAACCACGCGCGGCCTGAACCCTGCCTGCCTACCCCCCGTACCAGGCAAGTCCCCTCGATTGAGGAACTTGCTGGTAAAGTCTTGATTTCGGATGAATTATAGTCAAAGTATTAAAAACGAAGTGCTTAGAATTAAAGCAGGAAGGCCACCCACGGCGGCCTTCTTTGTTTAACTCTCTGTTTTTATTATACCTGCCCGACACAAACCCGTGTCACATCGGAGGGCAAACGCAAGTTGCTGAGAACAAGTGGCTTGTAAGATTTTTTGGCTTCAGGGGCTTGACAGGTTTCAGCCCGAGCTGACTCCGCCAAGCTGGATAAGCGGATCAGCTCTTTGGCAGGTGGGCGCCTTCGGGGAGGGTGCTGTGCGCGGCGAGCAGTAGCGGTTGCGAGTCGTCCAGCACGACGCCCCGGCAGAGGGTGCAGTTGTCCTCAACGGTGATGTTGTAGCCGTAGCGAAAGCGGACGTCGGGGCCGATCTTCACGCCTTTGCCCACGCTCAAGAAGATGTGCCGCGCCAGCATGCATCGGAATCGACTGCCGAGCCACTGATTGAGCCCCAACGGCGAGCGATCGAACATCTGCCAGAACCAGATGAGCGGGCGGCGGGGCGCGTACCGGCCCATATCGACGTCGGGGCCGGCTTCGAGGCCCAGTGGGGCGTTGGAGGGATCGAATGTGGCCAGGAGCACGTGGCTGGCGAGCTCGCTGGTGAGCCCTGCAGGCGATTTGCCGCCGTGTGGGCGCCCGAGATAGATCTGGTACAGCTCATCGCGGACGACTTCGGCGCGCTGCTCCGCACCCTGATTGTGGGTGAACTGATCGTTGAGGTACGCGAGCCAGCGACGATAAAGACCCTCAGCCTCCGGGGTGGGTTTCCACTCGCGTCCTGTCTCGTTCATGACTCGCGGTCCTCCTGTCTGCCGAGCAGATCGGCAAGCGTCTCTTTATGCTTGGGACGGGCGGCGCGCTTCTGCTTTGGATCGGGGATGACACGCTCCGGGGGAACGGTTCCGACGCGATCGCGCGCGTTGGCCTTGACGGCTTTCACGATGGAGAAGCGGCGCTTCTTTGGCTTGGGCATAGGGATACAGCGGACCTGCGGGGGCGTGCTCGAATATGAAATACTTTACCGGAAGCAAGGCCGCGTTCGACCGGAAACAGAGTACGTTCCGAGCGGAGATGCCGCAAGCATTCCAAGAGGAGACACACGATGGAAGAGCGGGATTTCTTTGACGAACGGCCGGAGCAGCGCACCCACCAGCTGACCTGCCCGCATTGCCGCCAGACCATGGATTACGAGATTTCCTGGATTGTGCGTCGGAAGAAGAACCAGATCCCGCGCGGAGCCGACGAGCGCGACCGTGCGCGGTTCGCCAAGGCACAGAGCTATATGGTCCGCCGGGACGATCTGGTGGGGTGCAAGAACGTGCGCTGCCGCAAAAGGTTCGATGTGGCCGGCATTCAGTCGGTGGCGTTTCTGTAATGCCGGCCCAGACCCATGCATGTGATTTAATAGCAGTACAAGAGGAGCGCAGGAGAGCGACACGAATGGCCAACATGCTGATCCCCGTAGAAGAACGTCACCTTACTCCGGACGAAGTGGAGGCGCTGGACCGCCGCCGCCGCCGCGGACAGCTGATGCTGGTACTGTGCTACCAATGCCTGATCGTCGGCACACTGGTGACCTGCTGGTCTGGGCAGGACGCGGCTTACTCGCCGGGCTGGGCTCGGCCAATGGTGTATTGGGATGCGCTGCTGTTTGCGCTGGCTGTGGTGTTCGGGGTTGCGGGCGTGGTGCTGCGGCGCGGCAACAACGAGTTCCTCAGCTACTGAGACATTCTTCGGGGTAGAACCGAGCAACGCGTCCTTCGGGGCGCCTTTCGCTTTTACATTCTCACTTCCTGCGGGCCCTCGCCTTTCGTGTAGACGGCGGGTATGATCCCGGTGTGCAAGAGACCACTGGGATGCACTTGTTGAGCTGGTTGCCTGCTCTGGCCGAGCCGCAGCGGTTTACGGCTGCGGAGATAGCGCTGCTGATGGTGCTGGCGTGTATCTCGACTGTGCTGTTCCTGGTTCGGTTCGGGCCGATCCTGAAGAACATTCACGATGCGAAGGGTGAGCCAGGAGCGAAGCTGCGCCCGACCCCGCGCGGCATCCGTGAATTTCTTTGGGAGGTGCTCTGCCAGGCGAAGGTGATCCGCGAGCGGCCGCTGCCGGGACTGGCACATGCGTTCGTGTTCTGGGGGTTCCTGGCGTTTGCGTTGGTGTCGCTGAACCATCTGGCGGTGGCACTCGGGCTTGGGTTCCTATCACCGGAACGAGCCGCAGGACGCTTCTACTTCAGCTTCGCGGCGGTGTGGGCGGTGCTGGTTGCGGTGTCGATCACCGGGTTGTTCGTGCGCCGGTTTGTCGTCCGGCCGAAGTGGCTCGGGGAAAAAGTGTCGGCCGAGTCCGGAGTGATCGCCGGGCTGATCCTGCTGCTGATGCTGACTTACCTGGCAGCATTTTTCGTCGTGGCGAGCGGCCCGGCGGCTAAGGCGCTGTGGTGGACGCACACGCTGACCCTGCTGGTTTTTCTGCCCCTGATCCCGCATACGAAGCACCTTCACCTGGTGCTCTCGCCGGTGACGATCCTGTTCAAACGCGAGCGGTTCGCGCAGATTCCCCCGCTGACCGGAGATGAGGACTTCGGCTTGGCCGCGGGCAAGGACCTGACGGATGTGATCGCGCTGCAGGTGTACTCGTGCGTGGAGTGCGGACGCTGCACCGAGCATTGCCCGGCGAATAACACCGGCAAAATCTTAAACCCTAAGGAGCTGGCGCTGGGGGCGCGCTCTTACCTGAACACATTTGGTCCAACTTCCGAGACGCCACTGCTTAACGAAATGCGGACACAGCCGGCGAACCCGAGTCCAGATAATCCGGCAGCGAATTACTTTTCGATGGAGGCGGTGTTCGAGTGCACGACCTGCGGCGCCTGCGAGTACCAATGCCCGGTCGGGATCCAGCACCTGCCGCTGATTGTGGGCCTGCGGCGGGGAGCAACCAACACCGGCGCGTGGGAGGACTCGTATGGCACGAAGCTGTTCCTGGCGCTCGAGAAGTCCGGCAATGCGCTGGGGCTTGCCGCTTCGGAGCGCGACAAGTTTATCGCCCGGGCGGAGCTACCGGTGTTCGATGGCTCGCAGGAGTACTGCCTCTGGCTGGGATGCATGGGCGCGTACGATCCGCATGGACGCGAGATCGTGGCCGATTTTGCGCGGGTGATGCGGCATCTGGGCACGAGCTTCGGCGTGCTGAAAAAAGAGAAGTGCACGGGAGATCCGGCACGGCGGCTTGGCAACGACCTGGTGTTCCAGACGCTTGCGGAGGCCGGATTGAGTGGACTTGCGTCCGCAGGGGTGAAGAAGATTGTGGCCATCTGCCCGCACTGCGTGCGGACGATCGCCGAGGACTGGCGCGAGTTTGGCGTGACTCCGGAGATCGAACACCACTCGGAGTTTATGGCGCGTTATAAGGAGAGACTGCCGAAGGACGACGGTGTCGCCGAGGAGATCGTCTACCATGATCCCTGCTACCTGGGCCGATACCGCGATGTGTACGAGCCGCCGCGTGAGGTGATCGCGCGCAGCGGTCGTGTGGTGGAGGCAGTACGCAATCACCAGCGGAGCTTCTGTTGCGGCGCGGGCGGAGGCCTTGCGTTCCTGGGCGAGGAGACCGGCGACCGGGTGAGCCATGTACGCGCGCGCGAGCTTACAGCCACGGGCGCGGGTACGGTCGCTACCGCATGCCCGTTCTGCAACACAATGTTTCGCGATGCGCTGCCCGCGGTGAGCGAGCGGCCGCCGCAGCTGCTGGACATTGCGCAGCTTGCGGCGAGGAGTTTGCCGCACACTGCGGAACTGGAACAGAAGCCGTGATAAGCGGAGTGCGGTTGCGTGGAGTGAAATGGGATTCCACGTTAATGCGCGGAGCATCGCTCGCCCTCCCTGCACCTCTGTGGGATATGCGCGGGTGGGAGCGCGCAACTATGCTGCGTGGGACCAGAGCACGCAATAAGGATCGACGCGAAGCGCTGCGCCGGAATTGCGCCATGGTGCGCGTGCGA
>JAICMT010000459.1 GCA_025929125.1 Acidobacteriaceae bacterium
ACTCGGCTGAGACGTCCCTTGGAGACACGAAGCGCGGGGCGGGCTACTGGGAGGCTACCGAGCGATTCGAGACCTCAGTCAATGGACTCGGCCAGCTTGCGCAGTATGCGGCAACGTTGCCAGGCAGGAAGCTGATTCTCTGGATGTCACCGGGTTGGCCCTTGCTTCCCGGCCCAGACGTCGATTTTGATGGAAGGCTGCATCGGAAGCTCTTTGAGGACGTGGTATCGTTTTCCGCCCTCATGCGCAGGGGCAACATCACTCTGGACTCATTGGATCCTCTCGGGTCTTCTGAGTCGCTCCTCCACCAACAAGGTTACGAGAACTACACGCGCGACATTAAGAAGCCGAACGACAGCGAACCTGGCAATCTCGGTCTGCAGGTGATCGCACACCATAGCGGAGGTCTCGTGCTTAACTCCAACGACGTGGCCACTGAGATTTCCCGCGCCATCTCCGATGCGCAAGACTGGTATGAGCTTGAGTTCAAGGCCTCGCCGGACCACAAGCCGGGCGAATTCCACCGCCTTGAGGTAAGGGTGAATCCCCCCGGCGCGCAGGTGCGCACCACTCACGACTACTACGAGCCGTTGGCGGCGGCCCACTGAGCGCGGCCGCCGGTATCAGGCGGCCGCACCATCGCGCTTCACTGGAACATGCGGATGTTCCGGCGGAACCACTCCTCCACCGTCATCGGCGCCCGTCCGAGCACGCGCTCCACAGTGTCGGTCTTAAAAGTCGCGCGACCGTCGCGGACCGCCTCCATGGACTCGCCGGCGGCACTGGCCATCGCGGGCGGCAGTCCATGCTCGATCATGTTCTTCACCGCAACATCGGTGGGCACATCCACGCAGCGGATCTCGCGCCCCAGCACTTTTGCGAGCGCCTGTGCCTGCTCGGCGGCGCTGCTGAGCTCGCCTCCGGTCAGCTCCAGCGGCTTCGCCTCTGTCCTGCCATCCACCAGCACCGCCGCTGCGACTGCCGCAATGTCCTCCGCCGCAATCGGCGCAGAGCGCCCGCTGCCCATCGGGTTGTAGACCACACCCTGGGATTTTGCCGTCCCCGCCCACTGATAGAAGTTGGTCATGAACATGCCCGGGCGCAGCACAACGTGCGGAACTCCCATTTCAGAAAGTGCGGCTTCCTGGTGCCGGTGCAGCCTGCCGATAGCGAACTCGTCTCCCGCCAGGCTGGACAGAAACACTGTGCGCCGCACGCCTGCTTGCCTCAACGCCAGCGCAACTTCGCGGAACCGTTCGTTCGCGCTCGCGCCGTTCATCAGGAATACGCCCTCCATGCCCTCCGCGGCCTGCCCCACTGTCTCCGGCCTGGAGAAGTCTCCGACTGCAACCTCCACGCGCTCGCCCCAGCGCGCCGCCTTGGCCTTGTCCCGTGTGAAGGCCCGAACTTTTTTGCCCTGCGCAAGAAGCTGCTCGACCAACTGGCCTCCGACGTGTCCTGTGGCTCCCGTGATCAGATACATGCTGTCGTCTCCTCTGGATCGAATGTCCGAAACTCTCTCGGCTCCTATAGCAGATGGCCCGCAACAATCAACGGAGCTGCAATACACTGTTGCGTGACAGGAACAATCCAGTGACCGACCTGAATGCCATGCTGATTTTTCGCGAGGTTGCCCGCACGCAGAGTTTCACTGCGGCTGCGCTGAGTCTCCGGCAGCCCAAATCCACGGTCAGCCGAGCGATCACAGCGCTCGAAAAGCGTCTCGGCGTCACGCTGCTGGAGCGGACGACGCGGCGCGTCGCACTCACCGAAGCCGGTGAGCTGTACCTGGAGAGCTGCGAGCGCGTCGTCGACGAGCTTGAGCATGCCGACCGAGCTGTCGGAGCCCTGGTCGCTGCGCCTCGCGGCATTCTGCGCGTCGCCGTGCCCGGCCCGTTCGGACGCACGATGCTCGCTCCGCTGCTGGGCAGCTTCCTGCGTCAATATCCTGAGCTGCGGCTGCACATGCAGTTTCTGGAACTCGACCGCGCCGCCGTCGCGCGCAACGTGGACGTAGCGATACGGCTGGGGCCACTCACCGATTCGAGCCTGTACGTGCGGCCGCTGATGCAGGTTCGGCTCGGCCTCTACGCCAGCCGCGAGTATGTGAAGCAGCAGGGGCTGCCGGATCGCCCGGCGGATCTCGCGTCCCACAAATGCATCTCTACCAGCGAGCCGCGCGACC
>JAICMT010000491.1 GCA_025929125.1 Acidobacteriaceae bacterium
TCCATCGCGCTGAGCCGGTTGATACAGCGCTCGACATCATGGCAGAAGATGACCGAGTCCTCAAAGCTCTCCATCCGGTAGCTGGAGACCTTGGCCCGAAACATCTCGCGCCCCAGCAGCGACGGCACCCGGCCCACCTCCAGCGACATGCGCATGTACCGCTGCAGCAGAGCCTCCGTGTACTTGCGATAGAAGGCCATTTGCGGACGCGGTTTCGCAAGCGGCGCAGAGGAGATCGTCTCCGCTTGAGCCCGAACCGTGTGTAGCCGGACGGGCGGCGGCAGCCGGCAACTGCGGACGGCTCGTGTGCTGCGAACTGCCGGGTGGAACTCGGCGCGGGCCTGCAGGAAAGGGAGCACAAAGGCGGCGCTCATCGGGCACCTGCCTGCGAAGCAGCGGAACTGCCGGAAGAGCGACGGCGCGCCGAGGCGCATCCACGGTTGCGCGGCCCTAGCGTGCGAGGACGCCCACCGCCGCGCCTTCCCGTCGGAGCGGGAAAGCTCGCAAGGCGATGGATACAGGCCGAGCAGTAGGGTGCGGCAGGTTCCTTGCGGCGGAGCCAGAGCATTCCGCAGCCCTCACAGATTTTCAGTTCCAAGAGCAGATATTTCATGGCAGTTTCAGTCTCCCGTAACGGCAGTCGCACAGCAGCCTTCATCGTTTTCAGAGGTGGAAAGGAGGCGGCTTGTGCGACCTGGGTGAGGCGTCGCAGGCCGGCCAAGGGAGCTCTGATGGCACCCTGCAGGCTGGCTTCCGGCGCATGGTTGACGGTGGTGCAAATGCAGGCGGACCTGGAGAAAAGCAGTGCGGCATGGTCCAGTTGGGAACGCCTTTTGTATATCTTTTTGCATCGCCATAGGGATGACTCGTTATAACTATAAGAAAGCGAACAGGTCAAGAGTAAAAGCCCTCTAATACACCATTGGTTGTAGCGGTATGGCCGGAAGTCCCTTCTAATGCCCGAAACATATTTTCTGACGATCTCGTCCTATTGATATAAGCTGTGAACACTTCGAGGCTGCACAATGAATTTTGAAGGACTTCACGAGACAGTCCGCACCGAGCTGGAGCGGCGAGTGAACGCGGGGCTGCTGACCGCCAGCTCGCTCGCCCGGCAAGTGGGCTTTCAGCAGGCCCATATCTCTAATTTTCTTAATCGGCGGCGGGCGCTTTCGCTTTCCGGGCTGGACCGGGTGCTTGCCGCGCAGAACCTGACCGTGGAGGAGCTGCTGCCGCTCGAGATCCAGGGCGGCGCCGCGGCCGATGCCCCCAAGGAGTTCTCCGAGTCCATCCCGCTGGTCTCTCCAACAACTGCCATGGAGGAGGCGGTGGTCCGGCCTGCTGCCGTAATCGAAAGCGTGACCGTGCCGGGTGCGTTACTCACCGCGAGCCGTCCCCGCGATGCGGCGCGGTACCGGCACTGGCAGCGGTTTGTGGCCATCCGCGCCGATTCCCAGCAGGCCGCCGCCATGGAACCGATGATCCTGCCGGAATCCGTGGTGGTGCTGGACCGGCAGTACCGCTCCGTAGGCCCCTACCGGGCGCATCAGCGAACGCTGTACGCGGTGCGCGCCAAGGGTGGGCTGCAGCTACGGTTTGTGGAGTTCGACGGAGGATGGTTGCTGCTGCGGCCACTCTCCATGGAATTCCCCGTCCAGATGATCGCGCCGCGGACCGGAGAGACTCCAGCCGACTCCATTGTGGGCCGGGTGGTGCTGGTCATGCACGAGTTCTGAACCTTGCTGGGATGCGTCACGCAGCGCGGCCGCTGCCTCTCTCCGAGCCTTTTTTCCTGCCTTCGGCGGACCGTTTTCCACACGTTGACCCCGGAATTGATGCGGAGTATAAGTTCGGCAGAAGTAGTTCTGGAGGTGCAGCTTTGCA
>JAICMT010000446.1 GCA_025929125.1 Acidobacteriaceae bacterium
AGGCGGGCTGCCCTCATCAACAGGTACCGCTGCTCGGGAAGGCTTGTGGCCCGGCTTGCGGCCAGGCGGTAGCACCGCATCGCTCCCTCATGGTCTTCAGCCATCTCCAGCAGATGAGCGCGCACGGCGTCCAGCCGGTGGTGCCGTGCCATCCGCGGGTCAGAGTCCAGCACCTGCAGAAGCTCCAATCCTTTCTGCGGGCCATGAACCATAGCGCTCGCGACGGCATGGTTGAGCGCCACCATCGGATTGCCGGCCAGCTTCATCATCAGCTCATAGAGGGCTAGGATCTGGGGCCAGTCGGTTTCCTCCGCACGCGCGGCCTCATCGTGCAGCGCGGCCACTGCGGCCTGCACCTGATAGCGACCGATCGCTCCTTTGGAGAGAGCCGTCTCCAGCAGCCGCACTCCCTCCTGAATCTGGGAGCGATCCCAAAGGCTCCGGTCCTGCTCGTCGAGTGGGATCGCTTCACCGTCGGCTCCCGTGCGCGCGAAGCGACGAGCATCCGTGAGCAGCATCAGCGCGAGCAGGCCAGCCGCTTCGGGATCATCCGGAACGACCGCGTGCAACGCGCGGCCGAGCCGGATAGCCTCTTGGGCAAGCTCTACCCGTTGCGTCTGCGGGCCGCTGCTGGCGCTGTAGCCCTCGCTGAAGATGAGGTAGAGGATGTGCAGCACGGCACTGAGCCGCTCGCGCCACTCCATCTGCGTTGGAGCCTCGAAGCGTGCGCCCGCGGCCTGGATGTTTGCTTTGGCCCGGCTGATGCGCTGCGCCATAGTGGCCTCAGGCACCAGAAAGGCGCGGGCAATCTCCGACGTGGTCAGTCCGCCGACGCAACGTAGCGTGAGCGCGATGGACGACGAGGGAGTGAGCGCTGGATGACAGCACAGAAAGAACAACTGCAAAGTGTCGTCCAGCTCGGGCCCGTGGTCAGGATCGAACTCGGGTGGCTGCGTGTACAGCACAGCCTGCGCGGCCACCTCATCCTGCCGTTCGCGTCGCGCTTCTTCGCTGCGGATGCGATCGATCATGCGCCTCGATGCCACCCGGATCAGCCATCCGCGCGGATTCTCCGGCACGCCAGATTCCGGCCATTGCGAAGCCGCTGCAATCAGAGCCTCCTGGACCGCATCTTCCGCGTCGGCGAAATCCCGAAAGCGCCGGGTCATGACGGCGAGCACCTGCGGCACAAGTTCGCGCAGCAGATGCTCCATCCCGTCCTGGACGACGCCACGCATCAGGCCAGCTCACTGCTTCGTCGGGTCATGATCTGCCGCACCTCGATGGGCATCGAAGTCTGGTTGGCCCCGGGCACCGGACCGCCGGAGAGCCGCGCAGCAATTTCGCAGGCCCGCTCCGGCGTGTCCACGTCCACAATCCAGTATCCCAGCAGAAACTCCTTCGACTCAGGAAACACACCATCTGTGACCGGCATCCCGTCCTTGCCCGCGCGAACCACGCGAGCCTCTTCTGGGCTGCCCAGCCCATCGTTGGCGACCAATTCGCCTGACTCTGTGAGCTCGCGGTTCAGTCTGCCGAGAAACGCGAAATGCGCCTCCACGTCGCTCTTTGACCACTCGCGATACGCATTCACGCCTGCCTTGGTGCCGGTCATCAGCAAGATGTACTTCATGATCTTCTCCTCTGTTGTGTATTCATTGTGCTGCTCGATTGGGCCTGACGCGCAACGGAATTCGATTGTGGCTTGGCTTCAGCCGTTCGACAGAAACATCCAGCGCACGCCGAACCGATCGTTGAGAGCGCCGTAGGTTCCAAAGAACTGCTTGTTGAGCGGATCAGTCACGTCGCCCCCTTCGGAGAGACTCTCAAACACCCGCTTCTGCGTCTCGAGGCTGCCGCCATTCAGAAACATGCAGACTGTGTTGCCGAGAACCCGCGTCTCGTCTGGCCGAAGCCAGTCCGATGCCTGAATCTCCAGGACGCCGCCCTTCAGGTGCGCGTTCAGTACCTTCTCCTGCTGGTACACCGGCATTTCGCCCTTTGCCCCGGAATTCTTCACCTTGGTCAGCTCCAGTTCGCCTCCCAGGCAGGAGCGGTAGAACTCCATGGCGTCGCGGCAGTTGCCGTTGAATAGCAAATACGGAGTCAGCCGCATCCCCTCCGCCTGTTTTTGCGGTGCTGCAACCGCGCTTGCCGGACCGGCCAGTGCGGTGAGGGCCGCTGCCGCCGAAACGGTCGTTGTAACGAAGCGCCGTCGGGTGATTGCCTTTGTCTTGTTCATGATGCTTTCTCCTTTCACTCATCAGTCGGAGCCGTTCTCTGCTTCTCGACATGCAATGCAAATTTTTTTCGCATGCGGCGGCGGGAACAG
>JAICMT010000184.1 GCA_025929125.1 Acidobacteriaceae bacterium
ATGAATGGATTGCCAGATGGAGGTGCGCTTGGGACCTTGGGAGGCGGGGCCGCTGGGGAGATCTTCGATCTCGCCGAGCCGGGCCATGTCTTCGACGGGGACCTCGACGCGAAGCTCGAGGGCTTTGCGCGCGCCGGCATTGATGATGCTGACGGGGCGGAAGGGAGGGGAGTTGGAGGAGTGCGGTTCGAGGCCGGCGGCGGGGTCGAGGGAGTCGAGCGAGGCGGGTGCTGTTTGCGGTGGCGTGGATGACTGGGAGGAATCGGAAGGGCGGGCGGGCACGTTGGAGACGGCGGCTCCGCCGAGGAAGCGCGCGACCTCTTCGAGGGGACGCTGCGTTGCGGAGAGTCCGATGCGTTGCAGTGGCGGGTTGCCGGAGGCGCGAACGAGAGCTTCGAGACGCTCGATGGAGAGGGCGAGGTGGGCGCCGCGCTTGGTGGGAACGAGCGCGTGGATCTCGTCGATGATCACGGTTTCGACGTGGCGGAGAGCTTCGGAGGCGTCGGAGGTGAGGAGGAGGTAGAGGGACTCGGGTGTGGTGATGAGAATCTCACCGGCGTGGCGGCGAAAACGGGCGCGCTCTTTGGGGCTGGTGTCTCCGGTGCGGACACTGATCTCGGGGATGTGGACGGTGACGCCGGACTGCTGCGCCATGTTGGCGATGCCGGCGAGTGGCGAACGCAGGTTGCGCTCGACGTCGACGGCGAGAGCCTTGAGTGGGGAGATGTAGACGACGCGGGTGCCGGGATTCGCGGGACGGCTGCCGAGCATGAGCTGGTCCAGGCACCAGAGGAATGCGGTGAGGGTTTTTCCGGTGCCGGTGGGCGCGAGGATGAGGGTGGATTCGCCGCGAGCGATAGCGGGCCAGCCGTCGCGCTGAGGCGGCGTGGGCTGATCGAAGACGGCGCGGAACCAGGCGGCGGTGATCGGGTGGAAGAGGGAGAGCGAGCCGGAAGGGGCGGGAGCGGGGGAAGTGGCTGGTGGATTTGCCGGCCGCAGCTTGCCGGCGGATTTCGGGCTGGAGGGCTTGCGGGGCATGCTTGCGATTAGATGGCGTTCGGCATACGCAGGATAAACAAGATGCTGGAGATGCGTTTGGCGTGGGGTTTGCGGAATCGAAGTTGCGATGGCGGGGGAAAGCGGCTAGTCTACACAGCCTATGGCGGGTAACAAGCTGAGTGCGCAAGAGGCGAAGGCGCTTTGCAGCAGGGCGGCTGCGGCGGCCGAGAATTCGTATTCGCCGTACAGCCGGTTTCGCGTGGGGGCGGCGGTGCTGCTGCAGAGCGGGGAGACGGTGGCAGGGACGAACGTGGAGAACGCGTCGTACCGGCTGACCTCGTGCGCGGAGCAGGCGGCGATTGCATCGGCGGTGGCGCAGTTCGGGCCGGGGATTCGGATTCGGGCGGTGGCGGTTGCGAACCTGAACGGCGCCGCATCGGTGCCCTGCGGCGCGTGCCGGCAGACGATCTGGGAGTTTGCCGATGCGGAGGCGCAGGTGTTTTATCCGGCAGCAGGTGGGGTAATGGTGGAGACGACGATCTGTGAGTTGCTCCCGGCGGGGTTCCGGCTGGGTCCTGAGTGAGGCGCTGGTGTGATTGCGCTGCGCATAGAATCGTGGGGTGACGATCCATCCGATCGACGTGATTCAGCACAAGCGGGACGGGCTGGTGCTCTCGGACGCGGAGATTGAAGGGTTCATCCAGGCATTGGTGAAGCGGGATGCGGAGCACCCGACCCCGACCGATGCGCAGGCCGCGGCGTTCTTGATGGCCGTGTTTGTGCGTGGTCTGAATGCCCAGGAGCTGGCGGCGCTGACCCACGCAATGCGGTTTTCGGGGGAGGTGTTCGACTCGTCGCCACTGCAGGGGTTCGTGGTCGACAAACACTCGACCGGCGGCGTGGGGGATAAGACCTCGCTGCTAATTGCGCCCATTGTTGCGGCGGCCGGGTTGAAGGACCCGATGATCAGCGGCCGCAGCCTGGGACATACGGGCGGGACGCTGGACAAGCTGGAGACCATTCCTGGCTTTCGGACGCAGTTGCCGCTGGAGGAGATGCTGGCAATCGTCCGGAAGGTAGGGTTTGCTATGGCCGGTCAGACGCCGAAGCTGGTGCCGGCGGACCGGATTCTGTATGAGCTCCGGGATCATACGGGCACTGTGGAGTCGCCGTACCTGATCACCGCGAGCATCATGAGCAAGAAGCTGGCGGAGGGCTTGAACGGTCTGGTGCTGGATGTGAAGACGGGGAGCGGCGCCTTCATGCAGCGGGACGAGGATGCCCGGCTGCTGGCCCGGTTGATGGTGGAGACAGGCGAGCTGGCCGGGACCAAGACGGTGGCGCTACTGACAGCGATGGATCAGCCGCTGGGCCGGTTCGCGGGGAACTGGGTCGAGGTGCAAGAGTGCGTGGAGCTGATGCAGCACTTCTCGCCCCAGATTGACTTCACGTTGAGTGAGGAGAAGCTGCGGCTTTCGGCGGACCTGCTGGAGCTGACGCATGCGCTGGCTGGCCACATGCTGCACCTGGGCGGCAAGGCGGCGACGCCGGAAGATGGCGCAGACCTGTCAGAGTGGATGCTGCTGGATGGCTCGGCTTATCGGAACTTTCTGGAGATGGTCGAGTTGCAGTCCGATTCGTGGGAGGCTGCGCGTGCTGCGCTGGAGCGTCCGGCGGAGTTCCACAGGCCAGCGGCGATGAGAGTGCTGGAGGCGCAGAGCGGAGGGTATCTCGCAGGAATGGATTGCCGCCAGGTGGGCTGGGCGGTGCAGCGACTCGGCGCGGGGCGGGCGAAGCCAGGCGATCCGGTGAGCGCGCATGCAGGCATCGAGATGCACGTGAAGATCGGTGATCGGATCGAGAAAAGGCAGCCGCTAATAACCTTGTACAGCGAAGACCCGGACCTGCTGCATGAGCCGGAGGCGATGCTGCGGGAGACGATCCGAGTGGAGCAAGAGATGCCGGATCGCGCGAAGCTGGTGCGGGAAGTCCTGCGCAGGTGAGTCAACGGCAAAATCCCGAAGATTTAAACAGCGAAGGCGCCTCCGAATCGGAGGCGCCTTCGCACTCGGTGTGCGACTTAGGGCTTGGTGAGCTTCAGGTCGGTGACGATGGCGTCGGTATTGTGAGCGAAGCGGATGCCGTAGATGCCGTCGGTGGACTTCAGCTTGCCAGTACCTACGACGTCAGACTTGTTGTACGTTCCCACCACCGTGCCGTTGATGGCGCAGGATACCTTGTCGCCTTTGACCGAGAGGGCGATGGTCTGTGTTACAGGTTGACCCGGGCCGGCGGCCTTGTGGACGGCGTCATTGGTCTCGCCGCGGCGACCGTTGACCTGGAAGGCCTCGGGCCCGAAGCCACGGACGATGAAGCTCCCGTTGCCGTAGGCCGCGCAGTAGAGCAGGGTAGCGTTGGGCGTGCCGAGGTCGTTGCCACCGATAAACACTCCATAGGGATGCGGGTGAGTGTTCAGGTTCATGAACTTCGGCTCGTTGAAGGTCGCTGAGACGGTGTAGTCGCCGCTGGCCTTGTTGGAGGGATTCCAATAGCTGACTGCGGGACCGGTGGTGACGCGCATGCCGCCGGCTTCCGGGGCGAGCTTCGCATCGTTCACGGACTGACCCTGTTTCTCCGCGCTGGCATCGACCTGGCCCTTCCAGCCGGGAACGGTGATGCCACCGTTGCTGATGGTGCGGTTGGTTTCCTGGGCGCCTCCGCCGGCAGGGGGCTGGGCCAGCATGGGGAGCGAACCACAGAGCAGAGCGAAGCAGGCGAGACGGGTAGCGAGTGGCATGGATTCCTCTTGCGCGATGAAATGGTGATGCTCGGCCTATCGTGGGGGATTATATGCGGTTTGAGGCACGGCTGGCCGGGATGCTGCGGTGATGCGCGATGGATGGGCCGCCGGAATGATCTGTAGACCCGCTGAATTTGGTACCGGGTTTTCCGCACTGGGTGGCGGAGTTCCGCATTGGGGCAGGTGCCTCCCGGGACTTAAGATGGAGGTATGCCCGCCGAGTTTACCCATCTCCATCTGCATACCGATTACTCCCTGCTGGACGGCGCATGCGACGTCGACAAACTGGTCCAGCACGTGAAATCGCTGGGGCAGACTTCGGTGGCGATGACCGACCATGGCAACATCTATGGCGCGGTGCACTTCTTCAACTCGGCGAAGGAGGCTGGGATCAAGCCTATCCTGGGCTGCGAGCTCTACATCTGCAAGGAAGAGGATCATCGCGGCAAGCCCGACCCGGAGCTGAAGTACAACCACATGCTGGTGCTGGCGGAGAACGAGGAAGGCTACCGCAACCTGGTCCGGCTTACCAGCGAGGCGGCGCTGCACGGCTTCTACAGAAAGCCCCGCGTCAGCAAGGCGTTCCTGGCGAAGCACGCGGAGGGCCTGATCGGCTTCTCCGGCTGCCTGGCGGGCGAAGTATCGCAGCACATCATGGAGGGTCACTACGAACAGGCCAAGGCCACAGCCGGGCAGTACCAGGAGATCTTCGGGCGGGGCAATTACTTCCTGGAGATTCAGGATCATGGGCTTGAGGCGGACAAGCCGGTCTGCGATGCGATGTTGCGGATGGAGAAAGAGCTGGGCATCCCGCTGATCGCCACCAACGACTCGCATTACATCGCCGACTCCGACAGCAGGGCACACGAG
>JAICMT010000484.1 GCA_025929125.1 Acidobacteriaceae bacterium
AGGAAGGCGCAGTAGGGCGAAGCTGGCTGCCGCTTACGGCCTGGGATCAACCTCCAGGCCGTAGCGGGCCAGGTCGCGCTTCTGGGCGGTGTAGTCGATGAAGAAGCCGATGCCGATGGCAAGCGGGATCAGCCCGGCGGCTGCGCCGGAATAGATCTCCCGGACGCCAAGGATCTGCGCGAGGATCGCGAAGAACACGATCAGGCCCACGCCGACGGAGCAGAGAATGATTCCGGCGCGCCGGCAGTTGGCCAGCGTACGCATGGGATCCCGGACGTCACCTTCGCGCGCCATTTCGGCCGGGCTGTCCAGCAGCAGCGCGATCTCCTCAGGCTTCATTCCGCGCGCGACCATGGCCATGCGCTGCTCTGCGCGGAGGCGTTGGGAGTGGGTTCCGGTGATGATATTCCCGACGATGGCGATGGCGCCCACGCCCAACGCGGCGACCGGGATCATCATGGGCGCAGTTAGAACGGCTGAGATATCCATCTGTGGTTCTCCTTCTGATTGGATTCGCTCGCTGCAGTCCTGCGGGTGTGCTGCCTTCGCGGTGTGTGCGGCGGTGTCTCCGCTTCGGAACCCTTAGACAGATGGGCAGTGGTAAAGTTTCAGCCCTGAGCATGAAACTTACTTCTGCCGTGGCGGTCTAACCCGGCCGTAAGCGCAGCGCCCGCGACCGACATCTTGACCGCCGATCCCACCGCCGAGTTCGAACAACTGGTGCATGAACATCAGGGGATGGTCTTCCGCACGCTGACGCGGCTAACTGGCTCCGAGCGCGTGGAGGACCTGGCGCAGGAGGTGTTTCTGCGGCTGTTTCGCGCGCTGCCCAGCTTCCGCGGCGAGGCGCTGGTCTCTACATACCTGTATCGCATTGCGGTGAACGTGGCGCAGGACGAGTGGAAGCGCCGCCGGCGCGAGGACCGCCCTCTGGTCTCGCTCTCAGAAGATCCTGAGTTTCCTCTGGAGGAGCGGCTGGCCGACTCGGGCGCGAACGCTCACGAGCAGATGGAGGAGCGCGAGTTCGCCAGAACGGTGAACGAAGAGCTGATGCGGCTGAGTGCGGTGGAGCGAACGGTGCTGGTGCTGTATCACCAGGAGGAGCGAAGCTATCAGCAGATTGCCGAGGCGCTGACGATGCCGATCGGCACCGTGCGAACGCATCTGCATCGGGCGCGCAAACGGCTGCGGGAGGCGATTGCGGCTCGGCGGCTGCACCCGAAGACGACGGAAGGCGTCCAACCGGGACGAGGCGTGCGGAACGCGGGGACCGCCGAGCCCCTGGAAGAGTTGAGGAGTGGGGCCAGCCTGGAAACCAGGAGTGCATTATGTCCGAACCAGTGACAGCGTTCGAGGATTGGCGGCAGCGAAAAGAGCGGACCGGCTCACGCGAGGGCGCACGGCCCGCTGCGCCTGAGGAGGCAGAGGGCGTGCTCGACTTGAGGATCGTGCAGGCGCTGGAGCGCGCTCCGGAGGTCCGGATTCCGGAACACTTTGCGGCGCGGGTGGCGGCGAGCGTTCCTGCGCGAACGGTTCGGCTGCGGCAGGCACGGCTTGCGGCTCGGGCTCCGGTTCGGAGGGTAGCCTATGCGATGGCGGTGGTGTGTCTGGTGGCGGTCGCGGCGTCCATGGTGGCACTAGCTCGGCACTCAGGGCAGCGCGTGTTCTACCAGGTGCTGGAGTGCGTGCTGGCCTTTCAGTTCTGCATCGTGGCAGCATGGGTGGCGCGCTCGCGGGGGGCGTCTGCCAAATGAACTCCGGGGCCGGCTCTTAGCTGTGGGGCTTGAAGCGGACGGTGACGATGGTCGAGACCTCGACCGGACGGCCATCCATCAGGTAAGGCTTGAAGCGCCAGCGCCGGACGGCATCCTGAGCCGCGCCACGCAGGAGATGGTTGCCGCTGAGGACGTGGGTAGTGAGCACGTTGCCGTTCTTTCCGACG
>JAICMT010000115.1 GCA_025929125.1 Acidobacteriaceae bacterium
CAAAACCCACGCGCGCGGCCCGGAAGGTCAACTTCCGATCACGCCCGAAATGCTGGTGACTCAACCCTCCGGAAATCTTTTTGGGATGACCCAAAACGCCGGGATGGGCTGGAGCCCCGCGCACCTGCTGGATCCGGAGTTTCTGATCCTGAGTACGCATGGCGGAGTCCGGGCGGCAGATGGCACCCCGATCGCACTGGGCTACCATACTGGGCACTGGGAGGTGGGCCTGCTCGTAGCCGAAGCTGCCCGCGAGCTGCGAAAGCAGCGCTGCATCCCCTTTGCCGGCGCGTGTACTGACCCCTGTGACGGCAGAACTCAGGGCACCGCAGGCATGCTCGATTCGCTTCCGTACCGGAACGACGCAGCCATGGTGCTGCGGCGCCTCATGCGATCCCTGCCCACGCGCAAGGGCGTAATCGGGATTGCAACCTGCGACAAGGGCCTCCCGGCCATGATGATGGCGCTCGCCTCCTCAGGCCGTATGCCAAGCGTGCTCGTCCCTGGCGGCGTCACCCTGCTGCCGGACGAAGGGGAGGACGCGGGGAAGGTCCAGACTATCGGCGCGCGCTTCTCCCAACACCAGATCACCCTGGAATATGCCGCCGAAATGGGCTGCAAAGCCTGCGCCACACCCGGAGGCGGATGCCAGTTCCTTGGGACGGCCGCGACATCGCAAGTGGTTGGCGAAGCTCTTGGCCTTTCGCTCACGCATTCTGCACTCGCGCCCTCGGGAGATGACGTATGGCTGGACGCCGCAACCCGCTCAGCACGTGCCATTCTGCGGCTTGCCCAGCTTGGGATCGGCACTGCTGACATACTCACCGATGCCGCGGTGCGCAATGCGATGGTAGTGCATGCGGCATTCGGCGGTTCCACTAATCTGCTACTGCATATTCCAGCGATCGCTCACGCGGCCGGTCTTCGCAGGCCGGGCGCCGCTGATTGGGTCGCCATCAATCGCGAGATTCCCCGCATCGTGGATGCGCTCCCGAATGGGCCTAGCGGATTCGCTACTGTTCAGGTCTTCCTTGCCGGAGCCGTGCCTGAAGTCATGCTGCACCTGCGCGACGCTGGATTGCTCGACTGCAGCGTCCTGACCGTAACCGGCGAAACTCTGGATGAAAATTTGAACTGGTGGAAGCAGAGTGAAAGGCGTCACCAGCTGAAGCAGCGGCTCGAGACACTCGATGGCATCAGCCCGGATGACGTGGTGCTCTCCCCCGATCGCGCCCGTTCCCGCGGATTGACTGCAACCGTGTGCTTCCCCGTAGGTAACCTCGCGCCCCACGGAAGCGTGATCAAAAGCACCGCCATTGATCCTTCTCTCATCGACAGCACCAACACGTTTCGCCATCGGGGTCCGGCTCGCGTCTTTACCACTGAAGCCGATGCGATTGCCGCCATTAAGGACGGAACCATCCAGGAAGGCCACGTCATGGTGCTGATCTGTGGGGGCCCCATGGGCGCGGGCATGCAGGAGATCTATCAGATCACTTCAGCGCTCAAGAGCCTTCCCCACTGCAAGCACGTCGCCGTACTCACAGATGCGCGTTTCAGCGGAGTCTCTACCGGCGCCTGCATCGGGCATATCTCACCGGAAGCGCTGGCAGGCGGTCCGATTGGTCGCCTGCGGGATGGCGATCTGATTGACATTGTGATCGACCGTGCCGCGCTCCACGGAACCGTGGATTTCGTCGGCAGCCTGGATCATCCACTCTCTGCCTTGGAAGGCGCAAAGCAGCTGGCCGCACGTACGCCGCGTGAGGACCTGGCACCGCACCCGGATTTACCCGAAGATACTCGACTCTGGGCAGCACTGGTTCACGTAAGCGGCGGCGTCTGGGGAGGATGCGTCTACGACACCGAAGCCATCGTCTCTCAGCTGGCGCCCGCTGGAACAGACGATTCGAAATTCTCAATGGAAATGGAAAGCAAATGAATCTATATCGCACAGATACCGGTATCTATATAGAGCAGGAGGCCAGGTACTTCCGCCTTCCCGCCGTCGATTGGGACGAAGTGGTATGCAACGAAGGGCTTTTTGAAGAGGCAAAAGGAGCAACCCGCGGAACCGCGGTTGGGGCCGGCGAAATCGGCTCGATCCTGGCGCCGGTCGTTAGCCAGGAGGTCTGGGCGGCAGGCGTCACCTATTACCGCAGCCGTAATGCCCGCATGGAAGAGAGTAAGGTCTCAGGCGGCGGTGACTTCTACGAGCGTGTGTATGAAGCCGCTCGGCCGGAACTGTTCTTCAAGGCGACCGGCCGCCGGGTGGTGGGTCCCGGGACCGGCGTAAGCATCCGCACCGATGCCAAGTGGTCCGTGCCCGAACCCGAGCTGACGCTCGTCGTCAACCCGACAGGAACGATCATCGGGTATACCGTGGGAAACGACATGAGCTCGCGCGATATTGAAGGCGAAAACCCGCTCTACCTTCCCCAGGCTAAGGTGTATGACCGCAGCTGCGCGCTGGGACCCTGCGTACGGCTCGCGACCGAACCACTCAGCAGGAAAGAAGCAATCTCCATGAAGATCCTGCGCGGCGGAGCAGAGGTGTTTACCGGCAAGACGTCATTGACTGAATTGAAGCGTGACCCCAAGGAGTTGGTCGAATACCTGTTCCGCGACAACTCGTTCCCGCAAGGAGTCTGTCTGATGACCGGCACCGGCATCGTGCCGAACGATGAGTTCACACTGAACGCGGGCGACCGGATCCAGATCAGTATTGAAGGGATTGGCACGCTTGAGAATTTCGTCCTTTAGAGGAGATGGTCAACCCCAATCCAATGGCTGATCTGAGCGGGCGATGCGCCGTCGTGGTCGGAGGAACCTCGGGTATCGGGAAGGCCATCAGCCGTGCTCTGGCGTCGGCAGGAGCGGACGTCGTTGCTTCTTCCAGGTCCGCCCAAACCGTCGAAGTTACGGCATCGGAAATTGAAGCTCTCGGCTGCCGCACTCTGCGAGTCTGCTCCGACGTCCTCACCCGCGAGAGCCTGCAGCAACTCCACCGGGCTGTGCTAGAGGCGTTCGGCAAAGTCGACATACTCGTCAATGCCGCAGGCATTACCCGGCGTATCCCGACGCTGGACTGCGATGAGCCTACGTGGCAGTCCATCATGAACGTGAACCTGAACGGGACAATGCGCGCCTGCCAGATTTTCGGGAAGTCGATGATCGAGGCCGGATACGGGCGAATCATCAATATTGCTTCGCTCGCAACTTTTGTGGCGTTTCATGAAGTCGCTCCCTATGGAGCGAGCAAAGCTGCCGTCGGCGCGCTCACCCGATCGCTTGCCGTTGAATGGGCCCCCCATGGCATTACCGTCAACGCAATTGCGCCGGGCATCATACCGACAGATCTGAATCGAGCCCTGCTCGATACTGGACGTGGCAAGGAGCTCCTGCTGCGAACGCCGATGGCACGCTTTGGAACGGCGCACGAGGTAGCAGGCGCAGCGGTATACTTCGCCTCGGAAACCAGCAGTTTTACAACCGGACAGATCCTGGCCGTTGATGGCGGATTTCTGGCCAGCGGCGTAAACCAATAGTCTTCAGGCAAGCTCATGAAAATCACCAGCGCGCGCGTGATCGTCTGCTCTCCCGACAGGAACTTTGTCACCCTGCGAATTGAAACCGATGAAGGCGTCTACGGGCTGGGCGACGCAACCCTGAATGGACGCGAGCTCGCAGTCGCTTCCTATCTTTCAGAACACATCGTTCCCTGCCTGATCGGGCGCGATCCCTTCCAGACAGAAGACATCTGGCAGTACCTCTATCGCGGCGCCTACTGGCGGCGTGGGCCCGTCACGATGACCGCCATAGCAGCGGTCGATGTGGCGCTTTGGGACATCAAGGGTAAGGCCTTGAACACCCCCGTTTATAACCTGCTCGGCGGCAAGAGCCGCGATGGCGTTCTGGTCTACACGCATGCCAACGGAGGCGACATCGCCGAGACTCTTGACTCGGTCCGCCGATATCAGCAGCAGGGATACCTGGCCGTCCGGGCACAAAGCGGCGTCCCCGGAGTCTCATCGAGCTACGGAGTGCCGAAAGGCGGTAAATCCTACGAGCCTGCAGAACGAGGATTACCACAGGAAAGCCGCTGGTCCACCGAGAGGTACCTGAACTTTGCCCCGAGTCTGTTCGAAAAGCTGCGGGTGGAAATAGGATCGGACCTTCATCTGCTCCATGACGTTCACCATCGGCTCACTCCGATCGAGGCCGCCAGACTTGGAAAGTCACTCGAGCCCTATCACCTCTTCTGGATGGAAGATCCCTGCCCGGCGGAGCTCCAGGAAGGCTTCGAGCTGATTCGGAAGCACACAGTTACTCCCATTGCTACCGGCGAGGTATTCAATTCCATCTGGGACACTCATGACCTGATTCGAAACCAGTGGATCGACTACATCCGCATGACGATTGTGCACGGCGGAGGCATCACCCACGCTCGAAAGACGGCGGATTTCGCCGCACTTTACCATGTGCGCACAGGTTTCCACGGAGCTACAGACCTCTCGCCCATCACCATGGCGGCAGCTCTGCACCTCGGCATTGCCATTCACAACTTTGGCATCCAGGAGCACATGCATCACACGACACTCACAGACGAAGTCTTCCCGCATGCGTATAGCTTCGCCGAGGGCTACATGTATCCGGGCGATGCTCCGGGACTGGGCGTGGATATTGACGAGTCGCTTGCGGACAGGCATCCCTACCAGCGGGCCTATCTGCCAGTCGCCAGGAAGCTTGACGGCACTCTCACTGACTGGTAAGCCGGACAGCCAGCCTCACCCGGCAATTTCCGCCCTAATTGTCTTCCTGGATCAGACGCGCAGCCCGTCTAATACTAGAAGGGCTTCCGCGCGAATGGTTCCCGATCCGGTTGGGCTGCGGCGCTATGCCTCCCTATTCCTTCTCCATGCGTTCGATCCCCGCTGCAACCTTGTGTATTCCTGGGAGTAACCGTCTGTCTCGTGGGGTATCCAGCCAACCGGCCGGACCCACCCTGCAAGGCATCCGATTCGCTTTGATCATAAAACCACGCCGTGATGTCTTCATTGGTCACTGTGAGCGACCCGGGGCTCGTCTGATACACTGCCGACATGCGCGTTCTCGTGCTGTCTCCACTCGATGTGTGCCGCTGGGCTCTTATTGATTTCGGCAATCACGTATGCCGCGGAGATCGTTGAGCTCGCAATCTGCAGATTCCTGGTTTCCATGATTTGCGGGAGTAACTCAGTGGTAGAGTCACAGCCTTCCAAGCTGTTGGTCGCGGGTTCGATTCCCGTCTCCCGCTCCAGAACTTTGACAGCGAATATCTTCTCAGGAGTGATCGTTTGAGCACGTTGCACGAGCAGGCAGTGATCCCGGTTTCGGATCATCAGCGATTCCAGGCCGTTCGGTCGGCGATTGAGACCGCTTTCTCGCCCAATAGGGTCCGTGAGTTCCTGCGCACCTTGGAGCGCAGCAGGCTTCGCATCCGGGACTTCGAAGCCGTGCTGGCGAAGGGCATCCTTGGCGCCAGCACCGCGGCCGAGTACGACCAGCTTCCCGCCAGCGATCAGGGTCAGATTCGCGAACTTTACCTCGCTACCCTGGAACAGGTCGCGCCGGATTTGCGCACCGAATTCTTCAAGCTGTACTCGTACTACTGAGCGCACACATTTGAATAAGCCGGTAATCCGCCGGCGCAAACAGGAGAGGATGAACAGCGATGGGCAAGGAGAAGTTTGACCGGTCTAAGCCGCACGTGAACATTGGGACGATTGGGCACATTGATCACGGCAAGACGACGTTGACTGCGGCGATCACGAAGGTATTGTCGAAGCACAATCCGAGGAACACGTTTCGCAGC
>JAICMT010000432.1 GCA_025929125.1 Acidobacteriaceae bacterium
ACACCATCCGTCCCGACTCAGCCTGCTCCCGGATCAGCGAAAGCATCTCCGCGTCTTCCATCAATTCCCTTTGCCCATATCCGCCCGGAACTACCAGCACATCGAGCCGCGGGGCATCGGCTATCGCAATCTCCGGGGTAAGGATCAGCCCCTGAATATCGCGGATCGGCGCTAGGCTCTTCGCCATTACGTGTACAGTGGCATCCGGAATCCGCGACAGTACCTCGAACGGTCCCGTGAAGTCGATCTGGTCCATACGCGGAAAGATGAGGCACCCGATCGTGAGGTGCCCTTCGTGACGGGCCGGCTTGGTTCTCTGTGAAAAGGTCAGCGCTTGATTCATTACTCACCTGCCTGCGGGGCAGCCCCTTCGCTAACCTTTAGATTTGCTCAGGAGCGGAATGCTTCTCATCATAGCCATTTGCAGAGCTCCCTCTCGAAAGCCAACCATTCGTAAGTCGTCATCTCGAATGCGATTCGCTTGTATACAGTTTCCGGCCCGACAGGCATCATGTTGTCCTGAGCTGAATCGGAGCTGCAGTACGGGCAGGCTCATCTGCTCAGCGCAAAAGTCCGCAAAATAGAATCAGGGAACAGCCTCCCTTTCACTCGATCCGTCCAACCCTGCAGATGAACCGCCGCGACCTCCTCAAACTCGGCCCCCTCGCCCTCGCCGCGGCAGCCTCCCGCTCCTCCGCCGGCCAGATCGTCATGCTTCCCACCGCGCCCAGTGAAGGCGGCTCGCCCCACCTGACTCCCAGCGCTGCCGGAGACATCAACCTCCGTATCTCGCCGGTAACCGTCGAACTTGCGCCCGACCGAATCCTCTCCACCATCGGCTACAACGGCTCCTCGCCCGGCCCTGTGCTCCGTCTGAAAGAGGGCAAGCCCGTCACCGTCCACGTGACCAATGACACCGACACACCCGAGTTCGTCCACTGGCATGGTCTGCTGCTTCCCTCCGAGGTCGACGGAGTTGAAGAAGAAAACACTCCACCGGTTCCGCCGCACGGCAGCCGCACGTATCAGTTCACGCCCACACTTGCCGGCTCCCGCTGGTATCACTCCCACGCCATGGCAATGAGCGACCTGCACAAGGGCACCTTCACCGGCCAGTTCGGCTTTCTCTACGTCGAGCCGGCAACCAATCCCGGCAGCTACGACCAGGAACTCTTCCTCGCCCTACGCGATTGGGAGCCCTTCTTCACTACCGCCATGGTCGATATGGACGAGAACAACGACCCCAACGCGCCTCAGCCGGAGAAGCCTCAGGTCCTCAACACTGCACCCAATGGCCTCGAAGTCACCTCCACCACCTACTCCATCAACGGCAAAGCTCTGGGCGCAGGCGAACCCATCCGGGTCCGCGAGGGGCAGCGCGTGCTCTTCCACTTCCTCAACGCGTCCGCCATCGAGAATCGCCGCATCTCGCTCGGCGGCCATAAGTTTCAGGTCATCGCACTGGATGGCAACCCGGTCCCCAATCCTGCTCCGGTAGACTGCCTGTTCCTTGGTGCGGGAGAACGCATCTGCGCCACGGTCGAAATGAACAACCCTGGCAATTGGATCCTCGGCGAACCCACGGACCTCATCCGCAACGCCGGCCTCGGCGTCCTCGTTGAATACGCCAATCAGCACAAGCAGCCGCAGTGGATCGCGCCCTCCACCCTCATCTGGGACTACACGCTCTTCGCCAGCAAGACCACTGGTCCCGCAGCCCAGCCCGGCAGCGGCCCCGTCCAGAACATCGATATGATCTTCGAGAAAATTCCCGGCGGCGGCCCCGGTAAGTTCAACACCTTCACCGTCAACGGCAAGCCTTCACCGGAGTTCACCTTGCATCAGGGCCAGCGCTACCGCCTCACCTATCGCAACCGCACGGACGACGCACATCCGCTCCATCTGCACCGTCACCAGGTGGAACTCGTAGACATCAACGGCAAGCCCACCTCTGGCCTCATCAAGGACACCATTGTGGTCCCCCTATACGGCCGTGCCTCAGTCGAGTTCACCGCCAATCAACCCGGCCTCTCGCTCTTCCACTGCCACATCCAGCAGCACATGGACTACGGCTTCAAGGCCCTCTTCCGCTATGCCTGACTCGTGCGCCAGTCCCGCTCGCCGCCGCGCATCGGAATAGGATGAAAAGGGGGAAAACGGAGCCAGACATGACCGGCGAATTGAACCGCAAACACGAACGGCTGCACTCGGCTCTCCGCGATGCAGGCTCGCTGCTCGTCGCCTACTCCGGTGGAACCGACTCCGCCTATCTTGCCTACGCGGCTCATCAGGCGCTGGGCGAGAGGATGCTGGCGGTCATCGCCGACAGCCCTTCCCTTCCTCGAACCGAACTAAACGCCGCGCTCGCCTTTGCCCGCGATCACAACATTCCCGTCCAAATTCTTGCCACAAATGAGCTGGAA
>JAICMT010000018.1 GCA_025929125.1 Acidobacteriaceae bacterium
CGACAGGAACACTGCCGCTACGGTCACCATGCTGACCGCGCCGCCCGCACTCATACTCCCGCCAATCGCAATCGACTCCGGAATTCCGTCCAGCAGAGCACCCACGGCGATCGCAAGCCCGCTGCCGGGCTGCTCGGATTCCGATGCCTGCTGGTTCCCGGACCGCTTCCTGTGCCGGGCTCCATGTCGCGACAGCACCCAGTTGCATGCGGTGTAAACCGCTGCGCCAGAGACAAACCCGATGGCTGCCGGAGCGAATCCCGCACGCTTATAGGCCTCGTCCATCAAATCGAAGGCCAGCGCGGAGATCAGCACTCCGCTTCCGAACGCCATGACTCCGGCAATGATTTTTTGCTGCACCTTTGCGAAATAGCCCAGGGCAGCTCCGAGCAGCAGCGCTGCCGCTCCCAGGAGTCCCCAAAGCCCAGCATCCAGCCACAGCGGCATTTTCACCTCCACGGGTCACGTCGCGACGCAGCCGCAAAACAGGGCTGAACTTAGCCGCACCCTCCCTATTGGGATGAACAGGCTCCCGCGCGCGATGTCCTCAGGGAGGAGTGAATCGGCAGCGCGCCAAATGTATATGTCAGGTGTCGCATTCCATTTGAAAAGAGCAAGGCATTCTGGAATGGCGGTGCGGGTTTTTAGAACACGCGTGGCAGCGCATTAAGAAGTGGCCGCAGCAGCAGGCTGGGCCAAGCGCCGAGTAGCACAACAGCAGCGGCCAGCAAAACGCAAAGTACTCTCGGAATCTCTTCGCCGGAAACCCGACCGGAGGTCAGCGCAGCGGAACTTTCCGGCGTCGTGATGTACGAGGCTTTTAGCACGCGCAGGTAGTAGTACAGGGACACTGCCGAAGTCGCAATGGCGAGGATTACCAGCCAGAGCAGCGGCATTGATTCCGGAGACGACTGCAGCGCCGCCACAAAAAGATAGAACTTGCCGAAAAATCCGGCGAGCGGCGGAATGCCGGCGAGCGACAGCAGGAAGATCGCCAGACAGAAGCTCAGCACCGGCTCGCGACGGGAGAGCCCCGGCAGATCCCCGATTCGGTCTGAGCCGGTCTGTGCCTCCACAATGCTGAGCACGGCAAATGCGCCGATCGTCGCGGCCGAGTACGTCACCACGTAGTAGACCAGCGCAGCCAGGCTCTGCGGTGTATGTGCGGTGAGCGCCAGCAGCATGTATCCGGCATGTGCCACGGCGGAGTAGGCGAGCAGCCGGCGAACGCTGCTCTGGCGGATGGCCACGAAGTTTCCAAGCACCATCGACAACGCAGCGACGAGGGCAATCACCGGAATCCAGCCGCGTACGAAGTGGCCCCACGTAGCCGAACCCTGGGCTCCGGCAAAGCCGATGGAGGCGAGTTGGAAGAACACGATGAAGCTTGCCACTTTGGAGCCGGAGGCGATGAAGGCCGCGGAAGGCGCAGGAGCGGCCTGGTAGATATCCGGCGCCCAGAAGTGAAACGGAGCCGCGGCGACTTTGAATCCGAGCCCCACCGCGACGCAGACGATCGCGATGGCCAACAGTGGGCTCAGGCCGTGAATGTGAGCCCCGATTTCGGAGAGGCTGGTTGAGTTGGAGAGGCCGTACAGGAGCGAGAAGCCGAACAGGAGGAACGCGGCGGACATTCCGCCGAACAGGAAGTACTTGAGCGCGGCCTCCCAGGAGAAGCGACTCTGCTTATTGAAGGCCGCCAAGGTGTAAAGGGAAAGGCTAAGCAGCTCGATGGAGACAAAGATTACGAGCAGGTCCTGCGTTGCCACCAGGAAGAGCATGCCCACAGTGGCCATCAGAATGAGAAGCACATACTCGCCCACGTGGCGCGTGAAGGTGCTGCCAGCTGCCAGCAGCAGAACGGCGATCGTGAGCGCCAGGATTGCGATCTGCAGCAACTGGATAAAGGCGTTTCCAAGGAGCACGCCGCCCAGCAGATTGCCGTTGGGATGGATGATGGCGATGTAGGCCGCCGCCGCTGCGCATCCAAGCGACCCCAGGATGGCTGTGGCAGCGGATCGTGTCGATAGGGTCGCGCGCCGAAGCGCCAGCAGGTCGATTGACATGGCGAGCAGAGCGGTGCCAACTAAAATCATCTGTGGGATCGCCAGCGACAGCAGTTGCGAATAGGTGGGCTGGATCGAGCTCATTGCCAGCCTCCCGGCCGAAGTCCGGCGAACAGGAGCGAATGGAGTGCCGGCTGGATGATGTTCAGAACCATCTGCGGATAGAGGCCCACGGCGACTGACGATGCGATCAGCAGGGCCGCAGCGATTTTCTCAGGAATAGTAATCGGCTGCAGCGGATGCGGCGGCGGCAGCTCGTGGCCTCTCTCTGCGAAAAAAGCTTTCTGCATCGCCCGCCAGACATAAACTATGCCGATCAAGATTCCGAAGCCGACCGCCAAGGCGAGCACCGGGAAAGCGCGCCAGGCGCCTATCACGATCATCAGCTCGGCGACAAAGCCGGAAAAGCCGGGCAGTCCCATACCTGCCATGCCTGCCACGACGAAGGTCACAGCAGCAAAAGGAAGAGCGCTCGAGAGGTTCATAGGGCCTAGGGCGGCGAGCTCACGTGTGTGCGTGCGCGCATACACCATGCGGCCCACCACAGCGAACAGAAGCCCGCCGATCAGTCCGTGCGAGATCATCTGGATGATCGCGCCGGAGAGGCCCATCAGGTTCAGCGTCATCAGGCCGAGCAGAATGAAGCCCATATGACTGACCGAGGAGTAGCCGATGACGAACTTGAAATCGCGCTGCACCAGCGCGACCAGCGCGCCATAGAGGATGCCGATGACAGCGAGGGCCGCAAAGACTTCGCGCCAGGAGTCAATACCTAGCACCGGATGCGACCATGGTCCCAGACCGACCGGGAAGAGTGTCATGGCGACGCGAAGGCATCCGTAGGCGCCCAGCTTCATGACGACTCCGGCGAGCAGCATCGAGGCCGCAGTAGGAGCCGCAACGTGTCCGGTCGGCGCCCATGTGTGGAACGGCCAGAGGCCGGCAAGAATCGCGAATCCCACGAAGACAACCGGAAAGGCAACCATCTGGAAGTGCGCAGAAAAAGGGAACCCGGCGAGCTTATCGAGGGCCATCGAGGAGGAACCCGCGGCCACGTATGCGGCGATCAGCCCCACGAGCACCATGGCGGAGCCGACAATGGAGTAGATGGCGAGCTTCATGGCGCCATATTCGCGCCGCGTGGATCCCCAGTTTGCAATCAGGAAGTACTTGGGAATGATGACGATTTCGTAGAAGACGAAGAGCAGAAACAGATCGTACGAGAGGAAAACGCCATAGACAGCACCAATCAGAAGCAGGTAGAAGGCGAAGAACTGGTTGGTGCGATCGTCGATGTCCCACGAGAAGAGGACGCCGGCGATAGCTACGATGCCTGTGAGCAGTACCAACGACAGGCTGATGCCATCTGCCGCCAAGTGGTACCGGATGCCGAGAGAGGCGATCCAGGGCTTATCCACGATGGTGAAGAGTTCTCCGGTACGGTGGCGGAGAAAGGCCGCGAGCGCAATGCCGCACGCCGATGTCGCAGCCAATAGGGCAAGGCAGCGTGCGAGGGAGGCAGCGCGCTTCGGCAGCAGGAGCAAGATCGCCGCACCGAAAAACGAGATGTAGATCGTCCAAGCGAGCATAGGTTTCAATGCAATCGGATCAGAACCTGAGCTGGTGCACGTAGGAAATCACCGTGCTATTGAGCGCGCCGAGCACCAGCTGCGGATACAGTCCGAGGACAAACATAAGAGCGATGACAGGAGCGAAGGATACGCGTTCTCCCGAGGTCAGGTCAGGGAAGACGGCGCGCTCGGGTTGAAGCGGACCAGTGAATACCTTCTGGATTACGCCAAGAATAAAGACCGCGGTGATCAGCAGACCAAGCACAGAGATTGAAGCTGCCCAGGGCACGAGCGGAAAGGTTCCCTTGAAGATGAGGAACTCGCCCGGGAAGCCGTTGAGGCCGGGCAGTCCAAGGGACGAGAACAGCGCAATGCCCATAAGACCGGCGAAGACCGGAGCGATACGGCGCAGTCCGCCGAAGTCAGTGAGCAAGCGGGTACCGGCGGAGCGGTTTTCCAGGAGCGATATGAACCAGAAGATTGTGGCCGCCGTAATTGCGTGACTCAGAACCTGCAGGAGAATGCCGGAGAAGGCGGCGTACTGCTCCGGCAGCAGAGCGGCATCCGAGGTGCGTACCAGGGCAAAAGCTGCCAGCAAGCAATAGCCGAGGTGGTTGATGGAGGAGTAGGCGAAGATGCGCTTCAAGTCCTTCTGGGCGAGAGCGGCGAAGGCTGAAAGCACAATCGTAGCGATGCTGATCCAGAGGAGCGGTGTCTGAAGCTTGTGGATCTGAGGCGCGAAGATGGGCAGCAGGATGCGGAGGAAGCCATAGACGCCCATCTTGGACATCGCACCGGTAAGGATGGCGGTGACGCCGCTGGGAGCTTCGCTGTAGGCGGCGGGCAGCCAGGTGTGAAACGGAATCAGTGGTACTTTCACTGCAAAGCCCAGGAACACGCCAGCAAAGAGAACCAACGCGAGATGCTGCGGATTGACGTGTTGCCAGCCCAGGTTTGCGGCTACGCCGGGAAGGAAGGAGTCGCCGCGTCCCGCGAGTTCGATGAAATCGAATGTCCCCGTCGCCAGGTAGATTGCCAGGAAGCTGAGCAGCATCGTGACGGAGCCGACCATGGTATAGACCAGGAATTGGGTTGCCGCGGGACCAGCGAGCTTGCCTCCCCAGAGGCGAATGAGGAAGAAGGCGGGAATGAGGCTGAGCTCCCAAAAGATGAACCAGTGGAAGAAGTTCAGCGCGGTGAAGGTGCCGAACATACATGCCTGGAGCAGGAACACCAGTGCGAAGTAGAGAGATGAGCGCTTTTTCGTACGCCACGAGGCCGCGATACCGATGGGAACGACAATCGCCGTGAGCAGCAGCATAATCAGCCCGAGGCCGTCGATTGCGAGGCGGTATTCGACGTGCAGTGCCGGGATCCAGGCGTGGCGTTCCTGAAACTGCAGTGCGCCGGAGGTGTGATCGAACCGAACCCAGAGCAGCAGGGTGCAGGCAAGGATCAAGAGACTCAGAGCGGCCGCGATGACGCGTGGCAGCTTGGAGCTGCTTTGGGGAAGCAGCAGAAGGACTGCCGCTGCGGCAACGGGAAGCAGTGTCAGGGCTGTGAGGGCAGGGAAGGTCAACGTGCGACTCCCCAGAGCAAATAAAGGACCAGCGCCACGAGAGCGAGGCCGATGTATCGCAGATACGCCTGGACACGACCGCCCTGCAACGCTGCCATGGCGCGACCGCCCATCGAAATGGAGCGCCAGCTGCTATCGAATCCAAAGTTAACGACGTAGTTGTCGACGAAACTGTCGACCCAGGCTAGACCGAGGACCCCAAAGGATATGGCCTGAACGATTCCATGGAAGAGAAAGCGATCGAGAAGATCGGCGAGCTTTGCCGTCCAGCGCGTGAGCCTCACGAAGGTGGCGTCGTAGATTGCGTCGATGAAATACGCCTGGTGCAGCACGCGGAAGGTTTGCGGCTGGGCTCGCTCGAGCACATCCGGAGCTTCGCATGTTGCGATGGATTGACGGCCGTAGAGCAGCCATCCCAGGAAAATTCCTAAGAGGGCAATGACCGAAGAGGCGGCCATCGTGGCCACCAAGCCAGGCTCGTGTTCAGCAGCTACGGAGTGGTCGCCGTTGAGAAAGGATTGGAACCACGGCCACAACGGAGTACCCAGGAAACCCAGCGCGAAGGCGAAAAAGGCGAGGATCGCGAGCGGCGCAGTCATCACGGCGGGGCTCTCGTGCGGGTGTCCGGCGCCGTGGTGCCGCGTGTCTTCGGAGTCCGGCTCCGAGTGCGAAACGGGGCCATGACCCGGGAGCCGCAGGGTTCCAAAGAAGACGTAGCAGACCTGACGCGTCATGTAGAACGCGGTGAGCAGCGCACCGAGCGATGCCATATAGAACGGTAATTGCGAGACCGACCAGTGGTGAGCGGAGTAGAGGATCGCATCCTTCGACCAGAAGCCGGAGACCACGAGCGGAAAGCCGCTGAGGGCCAGCATGCCGATGCCATAGGTGAGGAAGGTCAGTGGCATGTACTTGCGCAGGCCGCCCATGCGGCGGATATCCTGCTCGCCCGAGCAGCCGTGAATCACGGAGCCGGCGCCCAGGAAGAGGAGCGCCTTGAAGAAGGCGTGGGTGATGAGGTGGAACATGCCAACCGCGGGGCCGCCTACGCCGAGGCCGATCATCATGTAGCCGAGCTGGGAGACAGTGGAGTACGCGAGGATGCGCTTGATATCCCATTGCGCGACGGCGACAGTGGCCCCGAACAGGGCAGTGATGGCTCCCACCCACGTGACCACCTGGAGGGCAATTGTTGGCGTTACGACCTCGACCCCGTGCGCCGACATCAGCGGATAGATACGGGCAATGAGGAAGACGCCGGCCGCAACCATGGTTGCGGCATGGATGAGCGCGCTGACGGGTGTAGGACCTTCCATGGCGTCGGGCAGCCAGACGTGTAGTGGTACCTGCCCGGACTTGCCCATCGCTCCACAGAAGATGAGCAGGCCAATGGCAGATGAGAGGGTGAGTCCGTAGATCGTTGTCGTAACAGCAAGATGGGAGACGGCACCGGACTCAAGCGCGCCTCGGCCGCTGTCGTAGAAGAGCAGCGTGTGGGCCTGGGCGTAGAGCCATACCATGCCGATCAGAAAGCCGAGGTCTCCGATGCGAGTGGTAATGAAGGCCTTTTTTGCGGCTGCGGCGGCACGTGGGTTCTGATACCAGAACCCGATGAGAAGGTAAGAGGTAAGACCGACGATCTCCCAGCACATGAAGAGGAGAAGCAGGGAATTGGCGATGATGACGCCGAGCATGCCTCCGGCGAAGAGCGCGAGGAAGCAGAAGAAGCGGGTGAAATTCTCGTCGTGCTCCATGTAGCCGGTGCTGTAGATGAAGATGAGCAGGCCGACGAAGGTGACCATGACGAGCATCACCGCGGTAAGAGGATCGAGCAGCCAGCCAAGGGCGAGAGTCTGGTCGCCAAACTGAAGCCAGGAGAAGTTAAAAACCTGGGGAGAGGGGTTGGAGAGTGCCGCTGCGAAGGCGCAGAGCGCGAGCGCAAAGCTGGCTGCCATGGACACAATGGCCAGACCGGCTGCCGGCTTTCGGCTTCGCTGCGGCAGCAACGCACTGATCCCTGCCGCCAGCATTGGCAGCGCAGGAATCAGGCAGACATATCGTACGATCCAGGTCATTCGATTCTGTGGAGGCGCAGTATCCGGCTCAGCCTTTCAGTGAGTTCATGCTGTCAAGATCAATGGTGTGTGAGTGACGGTACGCCGCGACGATAATAGCAAGACCTACGGCAGCTTCGGCGGCGGCCACGCTGATGGAGAAGATGGCAAACATGACTCCGGTGATGTACGTCGTCGCGGGGCCGTAGTGCCAGAAGGCGATGAAGTTGATGTTGGCCGCATTCAGCATCAGCTCGATTCCGATAAGTACAAGGATTGCGTTCCGCCGGGTGAGCGCTCCCGCGAGTCCAATCGCAAACAGCAGGGAAGACAGGAGCAAATACGCCTGCAGGCCGGTCATTCCGTATCCTCCTTACGTTCCATGGCAATCACGATGGCTCCGATGAGGGCGGCGGTAAGGAGCAGGCCGATGAGCTCAAGGGGAAGGACGTACTCGTGCATCAGAGAGGATCCGATTTGTTGAACTGAGACCGGAGAAACTGCCGCCGTGACGCCCGCCACGGGCTGCGAAAGAACGGCCCAGCCCAGTACAGAGAATACGGCTACTGCGGTAAGCAGGCCTACAAGAGCGTTGCGGGAAAAGGTTCCAAGCATCAGCCCCCGGCGGCTCTGGGTCATCATGATGGCGAACACCGCGAGGATGGCCACCGCGCCCACATAGACCATGATCTGCGTGAGCCCGACGAACTCGGCGCCCAGTTGGAGGAAAAGAGCGGCGATTCCGCCAAAGGTGATGGACAGCGTAAGAACGCAATGAATGGGGTTGCGCAGACCCATGGCCGCTGCCGTGCTGCCCACGATCAGGACGGCGATGATCAGAAACGAAATGCTCATCCGCGCACCGGTCGAATCTGCGCAGCGGATCTCTGCGGCGGGTTAGCCTTCAGCACAGCAAACTCCTGACGGCGCCGCCATGAACCGCATGGCGGTGATATCTATTCGGCGAACGAGTAGGTTCGCAGTTGCAGCTTCTTCTTGCGCTTGAGTAGCGCGCTGAGTACGAACATCGGGACGAGAATCAGGAAAGCACAGACGAACCATCGTACGGCTCCCGGATTCATAAAGCGCCAGAGACCGGCGATGACCATATTAAAGAGAGCCATGGGAAGGATAAACTCCCAGGCGAAGTTCATGAGCTGGTCCATGCGGAGCCGCGGAAGGGTGCCTCGGACCCATATAAACATGCAGATCAGGGTGAGCAGCTTTAGAAAGAACCAGGCCCAGGACGGTATGAATGTGAGTACAGACAGCGGAGCGGACCAGCCGCCGAGGAAAAGCGTGATGGCGATGCCGCTGGTTGCAAACATGCCAAGGTATTCGCCAAGAAAGAAGAGGGCGAACTTGAACCCCGAGTACTCGATGTAGTAGCCGGCGATGATTTCTGACTCTCCCTCGGGAAGATCAAAGGGGGATCGGTTCGATTCCGCGGTGGCGGCGATCATGAACAGAATGAAGCCGAGAAATCCCCAAGGCGTGAACACGTACCAGTGAGGGAAGATGCCGGTGTACGTCGCCTGACGCTCGACGATATCGACGGTAGAGAGCGAGCCCGCTTGCATGATGACGACCACGGATGCGAGGACGAGCGGCACCTCGTAGCTGATCATCTGCGCAATGGCTCGCATTGCCCCCAGCATGGAGTACTTGCTGCGACTGGACCAGCCGGCCATGAAGACGGCGAGCTCGACCACCGACCCGACAGCGAAGAAAAACAGGACTCCTGCGTTCAGATTGACGAGCGCCATATTTCTGCCGACGGGCAGCACCGCGTACGCGAGGAACGCGGCGACGACGAGCAGAACGGGCGCTAGAAAATGGACGATGTGGTCCGCGGTGAAAGGAACGATATCTTCCTTGGTGAGCGATTTGATGCCGTCGGCAAGCGGTTGCCACAGTCCCATGGGGCCAGTCCGGTTGGGACCCAGTCGGTTCTGGATGCGCCCCAGGCCCTTCCGCTCCAGCAGCGTGGTGATCGCAAACAGGAGTGGGAAGACGACCATGAGCGGCAGGATGGAGAGCACTGCAGAGGCGATGGCGTGAACCGATGTCGGAACATACCCCAGCAGCCAATGCTTCAAGATCACGAATACCTGGTCGGGCGTCTGGGTCATCGCGGCTCACCCGCGGTGGTGTCGCTCGGTGGAGTCACGGTCGAAGTAGCGGCTGACGCCGTGGCGGTCCCGGGGGCTCCTGCGGTCGCCGCCGGCTTGGCAGCGGCTGCCTTTGCGGCTGCAGCCGCTGCTTTCGTGGCGGCGGCCTCGCGCTCGGCCGCAAGAGCTGCATCGACGGCGGACGCCTCTGTCGGATGAATCTGGTGGTAGTAGTCGTTGGACTTTGCAAGCTGGTGCTTGTCGAATAGGAGCGCCGCGAAGCGACTCTCAGTCGGGTAATCGTACTTGACGTCCATCTTGATGGCTTCGAAGGGACAGACTTCGACGCAAATCTGGCAGCTCATGCAGACGGAGACATCGATGTCGAAGACGGTCGGATAAAACTGCGGCTTGCCCACAGCATCCGGCTTCTTGTCCTTGGATTTCTCAATGAAGATGCACTTGGGCGGGCACTCCTTCTCGCAGATCTGGCACGAGACGCAGCGCAGGCCGGCCTCAGGATCGCTGCCGTCGTAGACCAGAAAAGGAAAATTGCGGAAGGACTCGTCCTGAGGAATTCGTTCCTCCGGATACTGCACGGTGGTAAGCCGCTGTTTGCTGATATAGCTGCCGAAGAAGTTCCGGGCAGTCTCAGCCAGTCCCTTGATAATGCCTTCACCCAGCAATCGGGATCCTCGATCGCGGCTCATTAGCGGTCCACCTCGCCCATCACAATGTCGACGCTGCCAAGTATCGCGATCACGTCCGCGACATTACGGCCGAGGCAAAGGTCTTCGAGAACCGTAAGGTTGATCAGACTCGGGGGCCGTACGCGGTAGCGGTACGGAATGCCGGAGCCGTCGCTGATGAGATAGAAGCCAAGTTCGCCTTTGGGCGATTCGATGCGGCCGTAAGCCTCGCCCGGTTTGGGGCGGAAGAGACGAGCTTTTACGGCAGGGTTCTGGATTGGGCCGGCTGGGATGTCTCGCATGGCCTGCTCGAGAATTTTCACCGATTCATGCATCTCGAGGAAGCGAATCATGTAGCGGTCGTATACGTCGCCGTGATGCCCAAGAGGAACCCGGAAGCTGAATCGGCTGTAGATGCTGTAAGCGTCGGCTTTCCTGATGTCATAGTTCAGGCCGCTTGCTCGGGCCATGGGGCCTGAGATGGCGGAGCTGACGGCCAGCTCGCGGGACAGGACGCCGACGTTCTGAGTTCGCTCCATCAAGATCTCGTTGTCAACAAGGAGCCTCTCGAACTCGTCCAGAAAGCGGGGGAACTCGGCCAGGAATGCCTTGGCTCGATCGAGCCAGCCGGCGGGCAGGTCGACACGGCACCCGCCAAAGCGGAGATAGTTGCACATCATCCGCGCGCCGGTCAGCGATTCGAAAAGGTCGAGGACCTTCTCTCGCTCACGGAATGCATACATGAGCGGAGTTCCGCTCGCCCCCATGTCCTGCAGCAGAAAGCCAAGCAGGCAGGCGTGGTTCTGCAACCGGGTGAGCTCCCCGGTAATGACCCGAATGTACTCCGCGCGCTCGGGAACTTCGATGCCACCGAGCTTCTCCACCGCGAGTGCATACGCCCAATTGTTGGTGATGGAACAGATGTAGTCGAGCCGGTCGGTATAGGGCATGTTGCCCAGGTACGACTCAGTTTCAGCGATCTTTTCGTGATTGCGATGCAGATATCCAAAAACCGGCTTGAGCTGGATCACCCGCTCGCCATCCAGCACGACATTCATCCGAAAGACGCCGTGGGTGGATGGGTGCTGCGGCCCCATGGAAATTTCGAGGTACTGCTCGGCAAGTGCGGAGTCGGAGGTCACCGGCACAGCCGGACGGGGCGCAGGCTGCCCAAGAGAGGGGGTCTCGGTTGCGTTCGGCTCAGTGATGGGGGCCCATGCTGTGGTCATACCGTATTGGCCTTGGCTGCATGTTCTTTGGCGCGAGCGAGGACTTCGTCGTGTGCGGTGGGCTCGTACTCGTAGTCGTCGGGCTCAACGTAATCGCGGCGCA
>JAICMT010000527.1 GCA_025929125.1 Acidobacteriaceae bacterium
ATCCATCATTGCCGAGGCCGAGAAGCTCATCGCTCAGGGCGTTCGCGAGATTACCCTGATCGGCCAGGACACGACCTGCTACGGGGAGGACCTCGGCATCAAGGATGGTCTGGCGACCCTGCTGGATTCGCTTGCCGTGTTGCCTGGGCTCAAGTGGCTACGTTTTCTGTATGCGTATCCCAACAAAATCACCACGCGGCTGCTCGAAACCATTGCGCGTCACGACACGATCGCAAAATACCTGGATGTACCTCTGCAACACGCCTCGCCCGCGGTGCTCAAGCGGATGAAGCGCGGAGGCACGCCTGAGCTCTTTCTCCGCTTGATCGACAAAGCACGCGCCACTGTTCCAGGCATCGTCATCCGCACCAGCTTCATCGTCGGCTTCCCGGGCGAAACCGAGGAGGACTTCCTTGTCCTCGAACACTTTGTTCGGGCGGCCCGGATTGACTGGCTGGGTGTCTTCTCCTACTCGGACGAAGAGGGTGCGACCGCCTTTAACCTCGACTCAGCCCTCAAAGTCCCCAAGCGCACCATTGAGTCGCGTCGCCGTCGGTTGATGAAGCTTCAGCAGAAGATCAGCGCCAAATCCAGGGCAGCCTGGGTGGGCGGCGACTTCGACGTGCTGGTGGAAGGCGAGAGCGAAGAAACCGAGCTTCTGTGGGAGGGCCGCACGTTGCTGCACGCCCCTGAGATCGACGGGAAGGTGTTCATCAACGACTTCGGCCCGCACGAGACACTCGTCCCCGGCACGTTCTATCGTGCCCAAATCACTGAGTCTCACGACTACGACATCGTGGCGCGCATCGTCGAGTAGTTCGCCGTATCGTTCTGCTGGCGCTTCACTCCGGTTGCGGATAGTATGGACGGCTGGCGGGAGAACCAGCGGTCGCAAGCCTCTCGCGTATCTACCTTCGGAGTGAACATACCGCATGATGGATCGTCGACAGGCAATGAAGACCGTGGGCACGCTTTCCCTCGGATCTGCGCTCTTTCCTCTTCACAGTCTCGCCCAGACGCCAGCCCCTAAACTCACGCTGCCGCCCGCCGGCGCGGATGGATGGATCTCACTCATCAATGGACGCGACCTCACCGGCTGGTATTCCATGCTTCAGAAGAGCGGCAAGGGCGTGGCGGAAAAAAACCGCGTCGTCGCCATGGAAAGCGAGATGCTCCACATCCTCGGCGCTGACGTCGACGACACCAAATACGAGGGCGGCTATCTCGCGACCAACCGGGAATTTGAAAACGTCCGTATCCGCGTGGAGTACAAGTGGGGTATGAAGCAATTCGCGCCGCGCTCCATCAGCAAGCGCGATAACGGCCTGCTCTACGGCCTGGTGGGCAAGGACACCGTGTGGCCCACCTGCGTGGAGTGTCAGATCGAAGAAGGTGACGTGGGTGACTTCTTCCTGCTTGGCGGCGTTCGCGGGGTGCAGGCTCCGCATGGAGCCGGTCTCTTCGGCCAGGGCATCAGTCCCATCCACGGATGGCCCGCTCCTGAAAGCGATCTCGCCCGGGCCGGCGGACGTCCCAGCA
>JAICMT010000442.1 GCA_025929125.1 Acidobacteriaceae bacterium
CTTCGAGAACCAGGAACTGCTGCCGCAGTCGCTTGCTGCCGCCGGCGTTCGGCCGGAAGAGATCGATTTCGTGATCAATACCCATCTCCACTTCGACCATTGCGGATGGAACACCACGCTGCAGACGGATGGCCGCGTGACGCCGACTTTTCCCAACGCGCGCTACTTCGCGCATCGTGGCGAGTTGGAGCACGGCCACCTGCAGTTGGAGCGCGACCGCGTCAGTTATATCTCGGAGAACTACGATCCGCTAGTCGAGTCCGGGCAGATGACGCTACTCGACGATGCCGACTTTGCCGCCGCGTCCGAAGGACGCGTACCCATCTGCCCCGGCATCTCGGTCGAGATGTTTCCCGGACACACCGCCCAGATGATGGCCGTCCACATTGAGCCGCCGCGCGCGGCTGAGTCGCGGCCCGCGGGCTTCGCGAGCCCTGGCGGCGCGATCAGCCGCAGTCCGCATGCCTGCTACATCGCCGACCTGCTGCCCACGGCGCACCATCTGGATGTCACATGGGTGATGGGCTACGATCTCGATCCGCTGCGCTGCATTGAGGAACGCAAGCGGTTCTATGCGCGCGCGATACCGGAAGACTGGCTGGTGCTGTTCACGCATGACCACGACACGCCGATGGCTCGGCTGGCGCTGAACGACAAAGGCAAGCCAATCGTGCGGGGCTGATGGTCGCGCCCGCGATCAGAAGCTTTGCAGCAGGAAGTCGCGCGCGCTTGCCAGCACCTTCTCCTGGGCCTCGGGATGAGGCAGGATACGCGCAAGCTCCACGGCTCCCATCATGGTGGAGATGATGGCGTAGAAGTTGCGCTCGCGTTCTGCGGGCCTCGCGCCGGGCATAAACGGAAGCAGGCGGTCGCGGTAACTGACCAGCTCGCCGACCACCGCGCCACGCATGCTGCGATCGACGCGCGCCAGCTCCGGCGCAAGAGCCGGCAGCGGGCAGCCGCGCTCGGCGTGATCGCAGTACTCCAGGCTCAGGTAGGTCTTTACGATCGCGCGCCATCCCTCGCCCGGAGGCGCCTGCTGCGCAGCAGCCACCAGCGTGTCGCCGATCTCGCGGAAGGCCTCATGCAGCGATTCGAGCAGCAGCTCCTGCTTGCTGGCAAAGTGCTTGTAGAAGCCTCCATGCGTCAGGCCAGTGTCACGCATGATGGTCGCGACGGCTGCGCCGTTCAGGCCCTCGTTGCGCACCCGGCGCGAGGCGTCCTGGATGATCTTCTGATGGACCTGGGACTTGTGCTCCGGTGGGTAGCGCATGCATTCATCATAGGTCGCGCGCGGAGTACGGCCGGCGGTACTACTTCCATTGTCTGGGGCGGGTCACCCTTGACATCATGATGCAGCAGTGAAAGCATCATGATGTGCGCACTACTCTTACATTGGACGACGACGTCGCCAACCTCCTGCAAAAGGAGATTCGCCGCACCGGTCAGCCGCTGAAGGTGACGGTCAATTCTCTCCTCCGCTCCGGCCTGCAGCAGGCGACCCTTCCGGCGAAACGGTCGAAGTTTCGCGTGCGGGCCCGCGCTATTGGCCTCCCGAAGGAGTGGGCTTCCGGCAGCGTCTCGGAGCTGCTCGAAAGGCTGGAAGGTCCCGGCTACAGGTGATCGTCCTCGACGCGAATCTTCTGTTGTACGCGTATGACGCCAATGCGCCGCAGCACGAGCCGGCCCGCCGTCACATCGAAAACATCTTCTCCGATCCGGGAACCGTAGCGCTTCCGATGCAGAGCATATCCGCCTTCCTGCGGATCTCCACTCACCGTGGGCTGCTCCGGCCGCCCTACAGCATGTCCGAGGCTGCCGGTTTCGTGGATGAGTGGCTCTCTCTGCCTCATGTCCGCCTGCTGGTTCCGGGAGATCGTTATTGGGAGATCTTCCGCGGGCTTCTGAAGGAGACGCATGTGTCGGGCCGTTCGGTAACGGACGCTGAGATTGCCGCGCTCACCATGGAATATGGCGGCGAGTTGCACACCTGCGACCGCGATTTCGCTCGCTTTCCGCACCTGCGCTGGCGGAATCCTCTGGCGAAGCGCTAAAAGGATTATCCGTTCTGCCTATCCTTAGTACCGTTTTGTGAGCGGCGACGGCGCTGTTCCCGTTTTGCCGCCCAGCAGCCAGTCGACTGGAGTGCGGACGTCCTCTTCGCGGGCCTCGCCCATGATGCGCGCCACGACTTGGCCGCGATCGTCCAGAATGACGGTGCCGGGCACGATGTCTCCGAGGCCGAACTCGCCCATGATGTCGGTGTTTCCGCCGACCCAGCTCTCCTGGGTGACGTGCAGGCGTTCGAGCGCGGCCGGAACCTTGGCGCGGTCCTTGGGCTCGTCGATCGAGATGAGCACAAAGGCGA
>JAICMT010000281.1 GCA_025929125.1 Acidobacteriaceae bacterium
ATTCATACTTAGAATCTCCTGGATGTCTCGTTCATGGCTGATCTGCGTTCGTAGAGCTATGATTCTCTAATCTGTGATGCTTCTAACGGAACCCTTGTTTCGCGCCAAAGTAAGACTGTTCTAATTTTAGCATCCAATTCGCTCTGAGAATCGCCAGGCCGCAGTCTGTAAGCCCATTGAATTGAATCTGCAAGGTCACCTGTCTTGCTCCTGCGTTGGAGAAAGTTGCCCTTAAGAAAATCAACACCGTGAGTGACCAAAGACCGCCACCGGCAGCATCCGCTCTCAGAGCCAGTCAGACTTTTCGCCGCGGCCTGGGCGCTGTCAGACGATTTTTTGTCAACTCAGGATTCCGGTGGCGGGTGCTGACCCGGGCCATCTACAAAGGGGGTCACTTTCAGGGCGAGACGGCTTCGTTTGAAGATCGGTATCCCGAGCTATTCACGGCTTGCAAAGCGAGACTGGAGCCTCTGCCCAGTCCCCGGATTCTCAGTTTCGGATGCTCGACCGGCGAGGAGGCTTTCAGCCTGGCTCGTTACCTACCGCACGCGGAGATTGTCGGAGTCGAGATCAATCCCTGGTGCCTGAAGCAGTGCCTTGCACGCAATTCGAACCGTCGCATCCGCTTTCTGCATCGCAACGCAAAAGAATTCAGCAGTATGGAGGGCTTCGATGCCATCTTTTGTATGGCTGTCTTTCAGCGGACTGAGCACCGCACTGAGAGACTGAGCCCGCTCCAGACTGGCTTCACCTTCGAGCGGTTCGAATCGGAGATCCGATTCCTGGATCAGAAGCTGAAGCCTGGAGGCATGCTTTTTCTCGATGAGAGCGACTACGCCTTCGAGCTCACCGAGACGGGGCGCAACTACACTCCCCTGGATTTCCCTGGCAGTAAGGTCCTGCGCAAGCGGCCTGTTTTCGATCGCGATGGCAGGCGGGTAGCCGAAGAAAGCGAGTTCACTCGCGCATTTCTCAAACAAAATTCCTTATAACGTTCTCATGATTGGGCGATGCTAGACTTTGCTTGCATTTATGAAGCCGAGCAGAGCAGAACCGGGCGCCATTGCGGGTGAGCCGCGCCCCGTTCCCCAGCAGACACCTGCGCAGATCATCTCTGCCTTTGAAGCATTTCTGCAGGAGCATCCGAAGTCAGCTGTAGTTGAAGACGGCAAGGTGCTGTTCGATATGTCGCGGGCGCACTACTCCATTGCGGAGGCGCATGGCCGCTGCACCCTGCACCTGTGGGATGAGGAGCGCAACATCGTGCGGACCGTCAGCGGCGCCACTATGCGTGCGCCGGGGCTGCGGCTGACCACACACCGCTTCGGGCAGAGCAAGGCTGGCTCTCTGGACCTGCTGAAGGACCGAGAACGTCGTGCTCCGCTGGGACGTGAGGGCATCCGCACCCGGTATCTGAGGCTGCTGGAGCGGGTGTCCATGCGCAGCAACGCTCCCGGTTGGGGCGAGTGGACGCCGGAGGGTTTCCGCACCGCAATGGATCTGGAGAAGAGTTTTGGCCCCGCCTATACGCGTGGTTCGCTGGTGCAGGGGCAGCAGGCCTGGGCGGTGATCGGCGTAAATGCGGAAGAGAGCACGGCCATAGTCGAAGGCATTCTTACGCTGGGCGTGCTGTGGCTCGATCACTGCCGGCAGCAGGCTGGAGGGCGTCGACTCTACCGCGGGCTGCGGGTCGTTGTTCCTGCTGGGATGGGCACGCTCACCGCATCCCGTCTGATGTGGGTGAATCCGCAGGCGGCGCAGTGGGAGCTCTGGGAGCTCGACGCCCGGACGGAGGAACTTCACCGGCGGGACGCTGCCGACCACGGCAATCTTACGACGCGGCTGGTGCAGGCTGCCGATGAGTCCAGCATGCGCGAGCGTTTCCGCGATGCGACGCAACGCGTGATGGCGCTGGTACCCGAGGAGGGACGCAGCTTGGTCGAACTGCGGGCACGCGGCGCGACTGAGCTTGCTTTCCTGCTGCATGGACTGGAGTTCGCGCGTATCCGTGCCGGTTACAGTGGGCAGAGCTTCAATCGCGTGGAAGAGACCAGCGTTGGCGCAGGCGCCAGCGAAACCGTACTCACGCCGGCAAACGCCGGGATACTTCAGGAGATGATCGCAGCCCTGTTCGAGCGTCGCCGTGCAGCTCATGCACAGGCCGACGGCATAGGGGCGAATCGCAGCCGCCCTCTTCGTAACAAATTGCGGGCGACCGACCTGCTTTATCGCATGCAGCCGGAGCGCTGGTTGGAGAGCATGCTCCGGCGCGAGCTGGACGTGATCGACGAGCGCCTCGATCCCGCGCACGTCTACACTCAGGTGCCTGCCTTCGCGGCGTCCGATCGCGGGATGCTCGATCTGCTGGGTGTTAGCCGCGATGGCCGGCTCGCCGTGATCGAACTGAAGGCGGAGGAAGACCTGCAACTCGCTATGCAGGGGCTGGATTACTGGGTGCGTGTGCGCTGGCACCACATGCAGGCATCCGATGCTGGCGGCAGCCTCGGCGAGTTCCAGCGGCACGGATACTTTCGTGGCGTGCGGCTCTCGGCTGAGCCTCCCCGGCTCTATCTCGTCTGTCCTGCGCTGCGTGTGCATCCCGCGACGGAGACCGTGTTGCGCTATTTTTCCCCGCGCGTGGAGTGGGAGTTGGTCGCCCTCGACGAACGCTGGCGAGAGAAGCTGCGCGTGGTCTGGCGTAAACGGAGTGCACCGATGCCCGGAGCTCGCGAGCCCTTCGGCGGCTAACAGTCCCTCCCGGGGGATTATCCCCAGGCCGCGGGCGCGGACTCAAGCTCCGCATCGTGCTCCAGGGTGAAGTCCAGCGTTTCCGGCGCGTTGGCCCGTGCCTCGAAGAAGCGCTCCACCTCGCCCAGCACCGCCTGGCCGGACTTCGAGTCGAAGATCGCTTTACGCAGTGCCGCTCCGCCCGGCACGCCATGCGTAAACCACGCCGCGAACTGCTTCATCTTGCCCACGGCATCGCGTTGCCGCTGCTCGCGCGCGACCTGGCCCGAGGCCAGGATTGCCGCGGCCCTTGCCGCCTCGGCCGTCTCTTCCACTGCAATCTCATCTACCAGCATCTGGAAGTAGGTGCGGATCATGCGGTAGCGGTCCTGATCGGTCGGCGAATCGTACGTGCCCACGCCGGTGGCTTCCTTGGTGGCGGTGTACTGCGCAATCTGGCGGAAGATCCACGGATTGGCCGGGGCTGCGCGTCCGATCATCACGGCATCGCAGCGCGTCTTCTCGACCATGGCCGCCGCGTCCTCCGGCGTACGAATATCGCCGTTGCCGATCACCGGAATCTGCACTGCATCCTTCACTGCTGCAATGTATTCCCAGCGCGCCTGGCCGGTGTAGCCGTCTTCGCGCGTTCGGGCGTGCAGAGCGACCGCATTCAGTCCGCAGTCCTGGGCCATCCGCGCCAGTTCCACGCATACGATGTGCTTGTCATTCCAGCCCAGCCGGAACTTCACGGTAAACGGAATCGTCACGGCGGCACGCACCGCATTGAAGATGCGCTCA
>JAICMT010000435.1 GCA_025929125.1 Acidobacteriaceae bacterium
ACCATGGCTTCGATGCCGGTCATTTTACGCATGCGCTTTTCCATCATCGCGCGACGCTTGGCGTGGTTGGTGTACTCGTCGCTGATCAGCACTCCGTTCTCATCGTGTTCGTCGGATGAGACGGTATGGGTGAAGCCAGGCAGGCCGGGAATCGCTCGTGGCGAGACGCCGGATTCGGTGATTTTGTAGCGCAGGTACTCGTCATGCGGCTGCCCATTCGAGGTAATCATCTCGCCGCGGTCGATCGGAGGATTGAAGTCGAGCAGCTTCGGTTCCACGCTCAGTCTGCCCTCGGAGAGCAGCAGGTCGCAGAGCACGATTCCCGGGCACTGAAACTTGTCGGTTACGTTGAAGATCTCGTGCATCAGCGTAAAACAGTCGCCAATGTCGAATGGGGCGGCAATCACGCGGGGATAGTCGCCGAAGGCAGCACCCAGCATCTGCCACAGGTCACCCTGCTCCGTCTTCGTCGGCACACCGGTGGAAGGACCGGCGCGCTGGCAGTCGATCACCACCACCGGGACCTCCGCCATCGCCGAAAGCCCGAGGCCCTCGCTCATCAGCGCAAATCCTCCCCCGGAGGTCGCGCACATGGAGCGAACGCCTGCGTGAGAAGCTCCGACCGCCATGTTGATTACGCCGATCTCGTCTTCCACTTGGCGCACCATAATGCCCGCCTTCCGTCCGTGCGCGGCCATCCAGTGCAGCACGCCCGTGGAAGGACTCATCGGATAAGCGCAGTAGAACTTGCATCCGGCAGCTGCGCCGCCCATCGCCATGGCTGCATTTCCGCTGAGCACCGCATAGCGGTTGTCGGTCATGGGCAGGGCTCGCGCGAACGGCTTGAAATTGGCGCTCGCATAGTCGTAACCGGCTCGCGCAATGTTGACGTTCTCGGCCACTACAGCATCGCCCTTGCGGCCGAACTGCGCTTTCAGCACGCCCTCCAGCACATGGAAGCCGACGCCCATCATGCTCAGCGAGGCGCCCAGCGCCAGGGTGTTCTGCGCCACCTTATTGCGGGTAATGTCCGCCAGCTGGCTGACTGGGAGAGCGCACATCTGGACACCGGCAGCGGCTTCGCCGGGCTTGATTGTATCGGCGTTATAGATGCACGCCCCCCCATCCTTCAGCAGTCGGAGGTGTCGATCCATGGTGTCCTGATTCAATGGGATCAGCAGATCCATTTCATCCCCGATGCTGCGCACGGGATCCACGCCCGTGCGTATGGTCAGAAAGGTGTGGCCGCCACGGATAATCGATTGATATGCGTTGTAAGCGTTGAGGTGCAGGCCGCGCCGGCTGAAGATCAGGGCGAAGATATCGCCCGGTGTTGCAACACCCTGGCCGGCGGCGCCGCCAATGCCAAGGGTAAAGGTCTGGCTCATGACTCTCTCCCAGCTATGCGCCGTTAGAATCGTGAGGCAATTGCACGATGGCTCGCCTGGTATGCGTCAGCGCCGCGAAAGCGACGCTGCGATGTCTGCAGATTTAGCGGTTTGCCACGTGTACCCAGACCCCTGTTCGGCGAGAAAATAGCCCAGCGAGACGACACCTGTCCGCTGAGTGCAAACCAGCATACACGATTCCTAAAATCGTGAGCAGGTGTGCCATTTGCGCTACCATCCCGCTATGCCGATCACGCCAGAAGCGCCTTCAGCCGGGGTGCCGAACCCGCTGGTCGAGGTGCGAAACCTCGTCAAGCAGTACGGCGATGGCCGCGATCTAGTGCGTGTCGTGGACGATGTCTCCTTCGACATCCGGCCCGGAGAGACCTTGGGCCTGGTAGGCGAATCCGGGTCCGGAAAGAGCACCGTGGCGCGCATGGTGCTGCGACTATTACAGCCAACCAGCGGAGAGGTATGGTTCCAGGGCGAGCCCCTGCCTCCGCTGGCCTCGACTCGCATGCGTCATCTCCGGCGGCAAATGCAGATTGTCTTTCAGGACCCGTACGCCGCGCTCAATCCCAGAATGACCGTGCGCCGGATCCTCGCTGAACCATTTGCTATTCACCGCGACCGCCCTTCCGAGGGTCTCGATCTGCGCCTGCGAGAGCTGCTGAACTGCGTTGACCTCGACGCGTCGGCATTGCCCCGCTACCCGCATGAGTTCTCCGGAGGGCAGAGGCAGCGCATCAACATCGCCCGCGCTCTGGCTCTCAACCCGCAGTTCCTCGTCCTGGATGAGCCGGTCAGCGCGCTCGACGTCTCGGTCGGTGCCCAGGTGATCAATCTCCTACGCGACTTACAGCGGCGCTTCGGACTCACGTATCTCTTTATCTCTCACTCCATGCCCCTGGTGCGGTATCTCTGCGATCGCGTCGCCGTCATGCAACGCGGCCGGCTGGTGGAACTAGGCGACGCAGCCCAAATTTGTGAGAGGCCACAGAATCCCTATACC
>JAICMT010000069.1 GCA_025929125.1 Acidobacteriaceae bacterium
GACTCGCGGAGCGTAGTCCGGCGTGGCGTAGTTCTTCCGCTTGCGCATCCGGTCGATCACGGCGAACACGCCGATGATAATGAGGCGCGCCGACATCAGGATGTCCCCCACGAAGAACACGGCAATCACGAAGTGGTTGAAGAACGCCCAGATCGCAAAGGCCACACCGTCCACTCGCGCCTGCCATATCTGGTGACCCTTCAGCGGAGGCATCACCTCAGCGCGCGTCCTGCCCATCAGCTCCGAGACCGGCACAATCTTGTAGCCGTGCGCCCGAAGCGCATCGATCAGCACCGGTAGGGCCTTCACCGTCACGGAACGGTCACCACCGCCGTCGTGCAGCAGAATAATGGAGCCCCGCACCCACGGCCTCGTTTTCATCGATTCAATCTGCTGGAAGACGCTCTCGATAATCTCCTGGGATGTTTTGCGCGGGTGTTCGTCCCAGTCGTTGGTGTCGATCTTGTCTCCCACAATCACGTACCCGAGGTCCTGGATACGTGAGGCGGGAGCCGCCTGATCGTTCGTATCCGGCTCCTGATCGATCGAGTAGGGAGGCCGGAAGTACAACGGCTGCACGCCCAAGATCGAAGCAAAGAGTCGCTCCGTAATGTTCAATTCGAAATCGACATTGGCATTGGAGATTTCGCTGATGTCCGGATGAAACCACGTATGGTTTCCGATCTCGTGCCCCTCCCGGTACACCCGCCGAACCAGACCGGCATTATTCTGGGCTGCCGCACCGATCATGAAAAACGTGCCGCTGACCTTCTTCTTCTTCAGAATGTCCAGGATCTGCGGCGTCCACGTTGCATCTGGCCCATCGTCGAAGCTCAGCGCGACCTCTCCCGGATGGTAGCCCGTTTGTTCCACCCGGTACGACAGCGGAATGGTCGTCATCTTCTCCGCGGTAATGTTGCGGAACTGTGGAGGCACGGAGTCATCGTCATCCATCGTGATCTCGCGCCGTCCATTCTGCATCTTTCGATCGATGTGCAGGATGTCGCCTTCGCCCTCGGTATCCACGTCAAAGCCCGGCTCTACGGCAGCCAGGTCCTTTACCGGATCGGAGTTCACCGGCTTGTCCCATATCTTCCAGAGCGAGTTGTCTTCCTGCCCCAGCCTCCACAGCGAGAAACTTTCGATCCCAAGCGCACGCGCCGCTCGCATCTGGTTCAGCACTGTGGCTCCGTCCAGAAACCACACCTGGTGGCGAACGTGCGCGTCATCGTCGTCGTAGGCAAAATGGGCATTCAACGAGTCAGGATCCAACTGGATCTCCGCATCGGCGTCGCTCGCCGCCTGCCACGCATCCTGCGTGGAAATCTCCTGCACATTCAAAACTTTCGGCTCGGCAGGCTTCGCTCCACGCTTCGGTGGGTCGGGTATGGTGGTGGTCCAGTCATACCCATAGTTGCCGATCGCGCAGATCGCCTTCTCTTTCGGAATCGTCTTCAGGACCTCCCGCAGGTTGTCCAGAAACCAATCCTGGCTCGCAATCGGCCCGGGCGCGCTGCCGGTCTGGTGCTCGTCGTAGTTCATCAGCAGCAGACCGTCGGAGTTGTTGGCCATGTCCTTCAGGTCGTAGTCATCGTCGCCCACCGGAACATTGATATACAGCTTCAGATTGCGGCTGTGCAGTGCGCGATACAGATCCGTGACCAGCGAGATATAGCCCTGCTGCGCCTGCGCAGGGATCTCCTCAAAATCCATGGAGATACCCCGGTAGCTCGGGTTCGCCCCAAGAAACTTCTCCACCTGCTGGATAAAGTTTGCCCGGGAGTCCGCATTAGTAAGAAAGTCTCCGATCCCGGACATGAATTCATTCCGGACCGGATTGTAGTTATTGACCAGCGGAAAAACTTCGGTATCTTCATTCGCGGCCTTGATCGTGTGCGCAACCCGGCCCTCGTGATCGACCGCGTGGATATTGGAGCCGTTCACCACCTCGAATGGCCGGTTGTCGATCGAGTACGACGTCAGCGTGCCATCGGGTGTAACCACATGCAGCCATTCCGGAAACAGCATGTCGATCTGGTGGATATGCTGCTTCAGGGATGAGTAGCTCGCCGGGTCGTCCTCGACATAGTAAGCCGCGCGAACGCCCTGTCCGGAGTTCAGCGTAATGTCCGACGCTTTCAAGCCATTTTTACGCCGAGTGCTGCGCCTATGGGTTGCTTTGGATTGATTCGCCGAATAACTGCTCGCCGGCGTGTACGTATGTCTCGGGGTATTGAAGAACAATTCGGGCAGTGCGGTCATCCGCACCAGCCCAACTACGAAGGTCGCTCCTATGACACACCCGGCCAGCGCCAGAAAATCGAAAATCTTGCGGAGGCGCTTCCAGCGTTTTCGTTGAGGGTCGTAGAAGACTTGCTGCGTCATAGGTGGTTGAGGTGTTCCAGTCGATGGACAATCACGGCCTGGGTGGTCCCATCGCTCATCCTAACAGCCGGGTTCTACGCGAATAAATGGCTAAGCGGTCACCTGTTGCGTGGGATGCGGGCGGAGCAATGCTGCGCCGGGTATCATGACCGCTGGATGGAAAACGAACGGAACCGTTGGAGAGCCATCATCCTGGCAGCGCTCGCTGCCGGTCTGCTGCTTCGTCTCTGGTTCTTGCGACATGCACCGGCCGTCAGTGGCGACGGGCTGGTGTACGGCGGTATTGCAAAGAACTGGCTCACACGCGGTGTCTACGGCTTCGATACAGACGGCGGCGGCTTCGTCAGCCCCACCTTGATTCGCCTCCCCGGCTACCCCATCTTCCTCGCAGTCTGCTTCAAACTCTTCGGTGTGGAACGTTACTCTGCTATCCGCTATCTACAGGTGCTGACGGACCTCATCACCTGCGCGTTCTGCGCCGCGACAGCACGAAGGCTGCTGGGAAAACGCGCAGGCCTCGCGACCCTTTGCCTTGCCGCGTTCTGCCCTTTCACGGCGGACTACGCACCGGCCATCCTGACGGAATGCCTGGTGCTCCTCACGATCGCTGTAGCGTTTTATGCATTCCTGCGCTGGCATCAGGCCGGCGCGGCCTTCAATCGCTGGCTTTGGCTTCTAAGTGCCTCGCTCACCGCTTCCCTCCTGCTTCGTCCGGAGCAGGGCCTGCTTGCGGCATCAATCCTGCCGGCGATGGCTTGGGTCCTATGGCGCAAGCATCGCAGCCTCGGGCCCGTCTTGGCGTGTGCAGCCTGCGTCCTGATTCCGCTCGTTCCCTGGACGGTGCGGAACTGGCGTTCCTTCCACGTCTTCCAGCCGCTCGCTCCACGCTACGCCAACGATCCCGGCGAATCGCCCCCGCTCGGATTTGCGCGATGGTATCGCACCTGGGCCATCGATTTCTCTTCCACCGACCAGGTGTACTGGAACTACAACACCGACCGAATCGACCCCAACATGCTGCCCGAGCGCGCCTTCGATTCAGGCTCGCCAGTAGAAACTGACCGTGTCCGCCGCCAGACTCTCGAGCTCCTGAACACGTATAACCAGAGCGCTGTGCAGACACCCGCAACCGAAGCTGGATTCGCAGCCCTTGCGAAACAACGCATCCGCTCGCATCCGCTCCGCTACTACATTGGCTTGCCGCTCGCTCGCCTCGCCGATATGGCACTCCGTCCCAGAACCGAAATGATGGCCATACCTCTCGAGTGGTGGCGCTGGCGAGGACATCTGCGCACCTCCCTCATGGCAGTCGGATACGCGGCGCTCAATCTGTTCTATCTTGCTCTCGCCATCGCAGGATTTCTGAAGTGGAGGCGATCCAGGTTCGCTCCGGATCCCCCGCTCGCCTGGGCCATGATCGCAACCGTGACGTTGCGCTGCATCCTCCTGCTCACCATCGATAACTCCGAGCCCAGATACACGCTGGAGTTCTTCCCGGTGGTGTTTATCGGCGCTGCCGCTGTTTTTGCAAAGCGCCTCGCGTCAAGCCACAGAACTGCGCCGGACCAGCCGGGCCGTCCGCTCGGAGAAACGCCACAACTGGAGACAACCCTATGAACGCACGGAGAGTAGTCGGCATCGGATGCGTGTGTGTCTTGGCTGTATGTGCGCTGGCGGCCGCTGTCGTTTACTCGCGTGGCTTTCGCGCCTCCTCCACCCCGGGCACATGGGAGACTGCGGTAGCACGCTATCTGCGCGACTTTACCATTCCCCGCGCCGAGCGTCGCCGCACCAATCCATTCGCCGGCGATCCGAATGCCTTGCAGCAGGGCCGCCAGGCCTTTCTCGCGCGCTGTGCGTTCTGCCACGGTATAGATGGCCGTGGTGCCACACCGATCGGGGCCAATCAGTATCCTCGAGTTCCCGATCTGCGCCTGCCCGCCACTCAGCGCTTGAGCGACGGCGACATCCACTACATCATCGAGAATGGCGTGCAGCTTACCGGCATGCCGGCAATGCACTCGCAGTCCTCCTCTGAAAGCTGGAAGCTCGTCGCCTACATTCGCAACTTCCGCTCCGTCACGCCCAGAGAGTCCGCCGTCCAGCAGCGGGTCTCAAGCTCAGCGCGCTATGTAGGCTCCGAATCCTGCCGCTCGTGTCACACCTCCATCTACGACCGTTGGAAGAACACGCCCATGGCAAATGTGGTGCGCGATCCCCGGACACATCCGGATGCGATCATTCCTGATCTCCGCACCAACAACGTGGCCCCATTCACCGTTGATCAGGTGGCCTTCGTCTATGGCAGCAAGTGGAAGCAGCGATACTTTACCCGCGTCGGCGATGACTACTACCCGCTCCCGGTGCAATGGGACGTCGGGAACAAAAAGTGGCTCAAGTACCACGTCCCTGACACCGGTGCGGACTGGTGGACCGCATTTTATCCATCGGACAACATGCAACGGCCCACCGGGCCGACCTGCGACGGTTGCCACTCGGTCAACTATGACATCCACACTAAACAGGTTGCGGAATGGAATGTCGGCTGCGAACGCTGCCACGGCCCGGGCAGCGAACACGTTGCCCATCCCACCCGCAACAACATCCTCAATCCATCTGAAATGGATGACGTCGCTTCCAACGACACCTGCATCCAGTGCCATTCCCAGGGACATCCTGGCAACGGGCTGATCGAGGGCAAAGCCCATGACTGGCCCGTCGGCTATCATGTCGGGCTCCGGCTAGCAGACTTCTGGAAGCTCGATTCCGGCACGCTCGGCCAAACGGACTTTCTGCAATTCCCCGATGGCACCGCTCACAAAAACCGCATGCAAGGGAACGATTTCATCCAGAGCGTGATGTACCGACACGGCGTAACCTGTGCATCCTGTCACGATGTTCACGGAACCGAAAACTATGCCCAGCTGAGGGAACCTGGGGACAAAATCTGTCTCGACTGCCACTCCCCAGCCTCTCCCAATGGCCCGCACACCGCGACTCTCGAAGAACACACCCACCACAAAGCGGGCAGTCAGGGGAGCAGTTGCATTGCCTGCCACATGCCCAAGATCGAGAGCGAAGGTGTGCCTGGATCGTTCGTCCGCTCTCACACCTTCCGCTTCATCCCACCTGGCATGACCGACAAATACAAGATCCCCAATCCCTGTACCTCGTGCCACACCGATAAATCCACCGCCTGGGCCGGCAACGAATTGGCATCGTGGAAGACCGCCTCGCCCTGGCGTGTTGCGCCATGAGTGTTGCCGACGAACACGCTCCTCACAATCAGCGTCATTCCGCTTGCTGAGTAGATAATCAAGAAATGGCGTTTCGCTCCGGCTTCGTCTCCATCATCGGCCGCCCCAATGCGGGCAAATCCACGTTGCTGAATGCGCTGCTCCGGCAGAAGCTCGCCATCGTCACCCACAAGCCGCAGACCACGCGAACACGCATTCATGGCGTGCTTGAAGTTCCAACCAAAAAGAAATCCAAGGGCGAGCCCGGACACCCAGCCGCCCAGGTCGTGCTCGTCGACACCCCAGGCGTACACAAGCCCGCAACCCAGCTCGACCGCCGCATGATGCAGGAGGTCCAGGACGCGCTGGAGTCGCGCGATGCAGTGCTGTTCCTCGTCGATGTCACCCACCAGCTGCCGCGCACCGAAGAGGGCGAACGCGCCAAACTCACCGGCCGAATGGCCAAGAGCTCCGCCGAAGACGAGTTCACCCTCTCCTTCGTAAAGAAGCTCGACTGTCCCGTCATCCTCGTCCTCAACAAAATCGATGCAGTGCGCAAGCAGGAGCTTCTGCCGCTCATCGCGCATTGGAGCGCACAGCACACCTTCGCCGACGTCGTCCCCATCTCCGCGCGGAAAAAAGAAGGCCTCGATCTGCTTCTGGAAAAGATCGTCGCTGTTCTGCCCGAGGGTCAGCGCTACTTCCCGCGCCACCAAGTCACCGACCAGCCCGAGCGCTTCCTCGTTGCCGAACTCATCCGCGAGAAAATCCTGCTGCTCACCGGCGAAGAGGTTCCCTACGCCACCGCCGTAGTTATCGAGCGCTTTCAGGAACCGGAGTCAGCCAAAAAGCTAAAAGACGGCCGCCTTCCTCTCACCCGGATCTCCGCCGCCATCTACTGCGAGCGCGAAGGGCAGAAGGCCATCCTCATCGGCAATCAAGGGTCCATGCTCAAGCAGATTGGCACCGCCGCTCGCAAGGACATCGAAAGCCTGCTCGGCACCCGCGTCTTCCTGGAACTCTTCGTCAAGGTGCAGGAGGACTGGCGCTCCAGCCGCGGCTTCGTTGAGGAGCTGGACTGGCGCCGCCAGATGGAACATATCGCCGCAAAACAGCAGCAGGAAGAACCCGAGACTCCGTGACGAGTCTCTAAGCTCTTCCTGCCCTTTACCTCCGCGTCAGCGGTCCGCGTTATGCCTGCTGCAGCTTCCCATCCACCAGCCGCCACAGATGCAGCGGATTGCCGTCTTTCAGCGCCTCCGGCATCAGCTCCTGGGGGAAGTCCTGGTAGCACACCGGGCGCAGGAATCGCTCAATCGACATAGCGCCGACCGAAGTCGCTCTGCTGTCCGAGGTCGAAGGCGAAGGTCCGCCGTGCACCATCGCATAGCAAACCTCGACGCCGGTCGGGAAGCCATTCACGATCAGCCTACCCGCCTTGCGCTCGAGCGTCGGCACCAGCTTCCGCGCAATTCCGGCGTCGCTCGAAGCCATATGCATCGTCGCCGTAAGCTGCCCATTCAGGTGCTCCGCCACAGAGAACATTTGCGCCTCGTCCTTGCACTCCAGAATCAACGCAGCCGGTCCAAACACCTCGTCCAGCAACTCCGGCGAGTTGATAAAGTCCTGTGCATCCACGCCAAAGATCATCGGCTGCCCGGCATAGCTGCCCGGGGCCGCGGCGCCTCCGCGCGAGAGCGGCTTCAGCACCTTGTGCTTACCCCACTCCATGGTGCCTTCGCAGTAGGCCTTGTGGATCGTCGGATTCAGCATCGTGGTCGCCGCCTTGGCCTC
>JAICMT010000495.1 GCA_025929125.1 Acidobacteriaceae bacterium
GAGGTCATCCGCCTCACCATCGACGAGCTTCGCCGCATCAAGGACACACCCGTCTCCGAGGCCGAGCTTAAGCGCGCCAAGGACCAGCTCAAGTCCAACATCGTTCTTGGTCTTGAATCGTCCTCGTCACGCATGTCCAATCTCGCGCGGCAATCGATGTACTTCGGCCGCTTTTTCTCGATCGACGAAATTATCTCCGAGGTCGACTCCGTCACCCCGGCCGCCGTTCAGTCGCTCGCCCAGCAGCTCTTCCGCCCGGATGCGATTGCCATCACCGTGCTCGGCAACCTTGGCGACCTTCGCATCGAGCGCAGCGATCTCGACTGCTGAATTCTCGTGCCCGTCTCCCTGGGCTTGGTTGGTCAGGAATGCGCCCGTGGCCAGCGGAGCACCACATCCGTGAACAGCAGCGGCACGGCGGTCACAACCCAAGCCAGCATGACCACCGACATCTCCGGCCCCAGGCTGCCGAACACGTGGTTGCGCGTACCGATGCGGAACAGCACAAAGGCGAAAGTCACCACATAGCTCCGTATCATCCACTCCCGGTGCAGCACGAACTGCCTCCGTTTTACGGCTATGAACGCCATCAGCGCGGTTACGAACCAGGCCAGCGCCAGAAACTCCAGAGACCACCCGAACGCCTTCAGCGGCGACACCATAAGTCCCATGTACGCGCCGCCGATGCTTCCAACCAGAATTCCAGTCAGATATACCCGGCCCATCCACCTGTGCGCCTGCACATATCGCTTCCGCAACGTGTTGCTGAACTGGAACGGCCCTAACCCCAGAGCAACCGTTCCGCCGCCGACGTGGGCAATGAGCCACCAGCGCTTCGGCCAGTAATAGATATAGTGCGCCGGGTCGTAGTGGAAGTAGTTCGGGATGGTAGTCAAATAGAAATAGAGAGCTATCCCGGCAATGACCGCCCAGCTCGCCCACGTTGAAAATCTGCTGATCGAACTGCGACCTGCCGCTGGAGCAACTGCCTGTGTAGACATGAGAACCTCACATCGTTCCAATGGGGCCCATTCTGTTGCGTTTCGGGATGCCCACGAGTGTACCACCGCTGTCATCGCCTCCTGCCCACCGTCTATACTCAATGCTGTTTCCACCAGAGGACCTTATTACTTCATGAAGATCGAAGCCCGTCCGCAGCATCAATCGTTCAGCATTGCCTCCGAAGCTGGATTCACGCTGATGGAGCTGCTGATCGTCATGTCCATCATGCTTATCATCATGGCGTTCGCCGTTCCCCAGATGCTAAAGGTGAAGAAGAACGCGCAACAGACCTCAGCGCTGCAATCCATCCGCGTTATCAATTCTGCTGAGTTCCAATACAACTCCGCATACCAGACCTTCGGCTGCCCGCTCTCATTACTTGGTGGCTATCCCAAATCCGGCGCGCCCTCCCAAGAGGGCGCACAACTTTTGGATCCGACGCTTGCGGCCACCGGACACAAAGCCGGATATATCTTCACCGTTATCTGCGGTTCCAAGTCCACCATCAACAATCAGGACAAGTACAACTCCTTCGAGCTCACCGCAGTCCCCGAGACGGTCGGCAGAACCGGCGATTACGGCTACTGCTCCGACGAGAACAACGCAATCAAGTATGACCCCACCGGCGGAACCAACTGCACTCAGCCGGTGCAGTAGCCGGGGCCTCTGCCCTGCTCGAAAACGTTTCACTTGCCGCCTAAGATAGTACTCAGCCCATGTGCGGACGTTACTATCGCCGGTCAGACAAGCAGCGCATCGCAGATGCCTTCCGTCTGGGTAA
>JAICMT010000474.1 GCA_025929125.1 Acidobacteriaceae bacterium
AGCGTGTGCCTCCCGGTGCAGGGGCTGCATCTGCGATGGTGCAAGCTCGGAAATCACAGGGGCGGACGGAGGAGGAGGTATCTTCAACGGTTCCAACGATGCGCCCGCAGCAGCTTGTGCCTTCGCTCCACCGGCGACATGGCGCCGCAATTCTGCGAGTTCCTGCTCCAGCCGCTCGATGCGGCCTTCCAGAGCACGAAACTCAGGAGCGGGCGGTTGCATTCCCGGAGAATCCTCGTTCGCCATGGCCACTAGAGTAGTTCATGTAACACGAAAGATGTATCAATCTGGTTCGCCGAGGCACCCTCCTCGGCCTTCCCTTCCGACCGCCTCGTGCATCCAAAGAAGTAATGCCAAAGGAGGCAGTCCCTTGTTACTCTCGGCATCAATGAAGCCGGCGTCCATCTCTGTTCGTGTGTTGGTAGTGGACGACGATGAAATGAGCCGCGAACTGCTGCATGTGCTGCTGGAAACCGAGGGCTATGAGGTGACGACAGCGGACTCTGGCGAGGCGGCTTTGGCGGGCCTTGGTGCCTCCACACCCGCTCCCGATCTGATCCTGAGTGACATGCAGATGCCCGGCACAACCGGTTCCGCACTTGCGGCGGAGCTCCGATCCGCGACCGGCGGAGAAACCGTTCTGCTGGCCATGAGTGGAAGCCAGCCCAGCGAAGATGCCGTGCGCGAATTCGACGGCTTTCTGCTGAAGCCATTCAACCTCCACCAGCTTGCCGAGGCCATGGACCATGCGCAGCAGCAGCGCGCCCGGTCCGGCGGACAGGATGGAGAGGCCCCGGCACAACGAAGTCCGGGCAAGGTGCTCCCATTTACAAATGGCGACAGCTCCAGGTCCAGCACGGGGACCGGGAATGCAGCGGAGCTTCCTGTAGTCAGTCCGGTCATCTTCGAGCAGCTCTCCCGCACCATGCCCGCACCCCAATTACGCGAGATGTACTCGCTGTGCATCAACGATGCGCGGGAACGGATCCGTCGCATGCGTGGCTCAGCCCAGGAGCAGGATGCGGCACCGTTCATCCGCGAGGCTCATGCCATCAAAGGATCGGCCGGGATGCTGGGCGCAACCCAGATCCACACCATGGCCTCCGACCTTGAGATTCGGGGCCTGGACGGCGCGGACGCAGGATTGGACACCGTTAACTCTCTAGATGAGCTGTCCGCCGCGTGCGACCGTCTGGAGCGTATGCTGGGCTCACGCGCTTAGCCGCCTCGAATTCATTGGCGGGCGTGTGAGGGTTGAGCTGCATGAACCAGTCGGTCACTAAACAGTCCGCTTCCACCTCCAGCAGCGTTGGCAATATCCGCATCGTCGTCGCCGACGATCATCCCGTCGTGCGTTTTGGCGTTCGCAACATGTTGCAGAACGAGCCGGGATTCGACGTCGTAGGCGAGGCCGAAGACGGCGATGACGCCATCACGCAGACGCTCGAACTCGAGCCTGACATTCTTCTGCTCGATCTGGCAATGCCGCGTCTGCCGGGCCTGGAGGCCATGCGCGCCATCATGGCCAAGTCGCCGCGCGTGAAGATCGTCCTGCTCACCAGCACCATTTCGGTGCAGCAGATCATTGAGGCGCTGCAGATTGGCGCTCGCGGCATTGTGCTGAAGGATTCCGTCGTCGGGGATCTGGGCCAGGCGTTACGCGCGGTCACCAGCGGTGACTACTGGATCGGCGGCGAACGCGTCGTCAACCTGCTGAAGGCGCTGCAGGAACTGCAGGCGCAGGCGGCCGCTGTGCCGGAGCGCAAGACCTACGGGTTGACCCCACGCGAGCTGGAGGTGGTCTCCTGCATCGTCGAGGGCTGCTCCAACCGCGACATCGCCAAGCAGTTCACCATCAGCGAGGAGACGGTGAAGCGCCACCTCTCCAACGTATTCGACAAGACCGGTGTTTCGACACGCCTGGAGCTCGCGCTGTTCGCGATCGCGCACAAGCTGGTCGAACTGTAAGCATCAGGACAGACGCAAAAGCAGGGCGGACCTCATCGGTCCGCCTCTTTTTTGC
>JAICMT010000502.1 GCA_025929125.1 Acidobacteriaceae bacterium
CATACGCGGACGACACGTGCCGCAGCGTCTGGTCCCGGGCGTTCTCCACCATGGCCTTCACGCCCACTTCCATGCTGGTGCGGAACGCGCGATTCACGCTCGCTTTCAAAATCAGCAGATCGCCCACATGCACCGGCGCCACGAAATCCAAGTGGTCCATCGACGCCGAAACCACAATCGCTCGCGCGTGCCGAAACGCTGCCACCGCCCCCACCAGGTCGATGAATTGCATCAGCCGCCCGCCGAACAGGTTCCCCAGTGCATTCGCATCGGCGGGAAAGATGATCTCGCTGCGCTCGGCCTGGGATTCCGCGACCGTTCTCGAGGCGCCTGATTCATCGCACATTCCTTCATTCTAAATGCCTGCGCCGACATCGCTCGCGACGTACAATCTCCCCCATGGACAAGATTGCCGCGCTCAACGAGATTCTGCAGCTCGATCCCGCCAACGCTTTCGCGCGCTACGGTCTGGCCATGGAGCACGTCGCGCAGGGCCGCCAGGAGGCCGGACTCGCCGAGTTCGACACCCTCATCCGCCACAATCCCGATTACGTCCCCGCCTACCAGATGTCCGCGCAAACGCTGCTTCAGATGGGCCGCACTGTAGAGGCCACCGAGCGGCTGGAGGCCGGCATCGCCGCCGCCGAACGCACCGGAAATCCGCACGCCGCCGCCGAAATGATCGCCATGCGCGAGGGCCTCGACACCCCAAGCTGACGCAACCGGTCAGCCGACCCGCGCCAGCAGCCTCGGCCACTCCGCCGGCGACGCCGCCAGCACATCCGGCTCGGCCGCCTCCAGAGAATGCGGAGCCAGCCCGAACAGGCAGCCGATCGACCGCGCGCCGCAGTTGCGAGCCGTCAACACATCCACGTGCGAGTCCCCCACCATGACCGTCTCTGCAGGCAGAATCTGTCCACCAACGGGCTCCAGAGCCGACGCCTCGTCCATCAGCCGCAGCAACCCTGTCGGATCCGGCTTTTTTGTGTGGAAGCTGTTGCCGCCGTAATTCTGAAAGAAGTAGCGGTCCAGGCCAAAGTTCGCGCAAATGTCCCGCGACGGCCGCACCGGCTTATTCGTCAGCACCGCCATCGGCAGCCTCGGATAGATCGCCCGAATCTCGTCCAATGCCTCCACCACGCCTTCGTACACATAGGTGTAGTCAAGTTTGTGTACCCGGTAGTAGTCCAGAAAATAGTTCAGCGCAGCCGCTACATACTCCTCGTCGTGACGGTCTCCCTCCGGATCGCCCAGCGCCCTCCGCACCAGCATGCTCGCACCATCGCCAATGTAGGTCGAAATCACTGAGTCCGGCAGCTCCGGCTTGCCCAGGTGCGCCAGCATCGCATTCACTGAGTTCGCAAGGTCCACTCGCGAATCAATCAGCGTCCCATCCAGATCAAACACCACCAGCCGGGGAATCATCCTTCGATTCTAAGTTGCCTACCCTTCGAACCCGCGGTTCCACGCCTGAATCACCCTGCGCTCGCGCTCCCAACCCAGCACACTCACGCTCCCCGTACTCAACGCCAGCAGCGCGCCTCCACCCGGAGGCAGACCCACCCAGCGCGCCGCCAGAATGCGCAGAATGTGCGCATGCCCGAACAGCGCCACATTGCACGCGGCGTTCGTGGATCTCTCATCTGCCGCCGCCAGCGCCGTCGCGATCATCCGGTCCGCCCGCGCTCCCACCTGCTCCAGCGACTCCCCTCCTTCAATCGCATGCGTCCACACCGACCA
>JAICMT010000526.1 GCA_025929125.1 Acidobacteriaceae bacterium
GACTCCGGCGACGCTGCCGACCAGCAGTGGATCGCGCAGCAGCCCGTCCACAGCGATGCGCCGCTCAATTCGCTCCTCGCGGCCCGGATCGGCAATCTCGTGGGGAAGGATGGACTCCAGCGGGACGACGCGCAGCTGCACGCCGCTCAGCACTTCTCGAAACGCTCCACGTCCAGCACGAAAATGGTGGCGCCACCGACCTCTACTTCCATGGGGTACGGCATGTACACCTCGCCGGGCTCAACCACCGGTGGCAGAGGGCTGACCTGCTCCGTCCTGCTCTGGCACTTGTCGCGGACGATCCCGATCACCCGCTCCACGTCGCGCTCGGGCACTCCGGCGAAAATCATCGAGTTCTGCCGCCGCAGAAAGCCACCGGCGCTCTTCGCTTGCGTTACTCCGAAACCTGCCTGGGAAAGCGCCTTGGTTAACCCGCCGGCGTCGTCGACATGGACGATGGCGATGACCATCTTCATACGGCGTTCCTCTCGGACTTTAGAATCGGCTCCAATGCACGCAGAATAGCACCGTGGACCGCTTCCGGCGGCGCGTCGCCGTCCACCCGCACCCACCGGGCTGGGTCTTCTTCCATCATCTGCAAATATCCGTCGCGCACTCGCGTGTGAAAGGCGGCGGACTCGCGGTCAAGCCAGTTCTCGCCGCGGCGGCCCGCCAGCCGCTCCAACCCCCGTTCCGGCAGGATATCGACGTAGACGGTCACATCCGGTGTCAGGCCGTCCGTAGCGATCTCGGCCAGGCAGCGCGTGACGTCCAGCGGCACACCCAGGCCGAACGACTGATAGGCGATGGTGGAATCGGCGTAGCGGTCCGCGACCACGCTGGTGCCCTGCCGCAAGGCAGGCCGGATCACGGTCTGCACCAGCTCACTTCGGGAGGTGGCGTACAGCAGCGCAATCGTGGTCGGGGTCGCGGGCATTTCCCTGGGATGGAGGACGATCTCTCGCACCGCCTCGCCCACCGGTGTTCCGCCCGGCTCCCGGGTGGTCAGGACCGGAAAGCCCTGCGCCCGGAGGGTGTCGGCCAGCAGGCGTGCCTGCGTCGACTTGCCACTGCCGTCAGGGCCCTCGATGGAAATGAAGAGGCTCATGTCAGAGGTACTCTTCGTACTCCCTGGGGAAGAATTTCACGCGCCGGTTAGGCTCCTTGCCCCGGCTCCGCGAGCCGACGTTGTAGCGCTCGGCTATCTGGTGCTGGAGCCGGCGAATGTGGGAGTTCTGCGGTGCAAGCTCCACCGTCCGCGAGCGCTCGAGCACCTCGGCAATGGCATTCTCTGCCTCCTCCAGCGCCTCGGTGGTGGTGTCGCGCTCGCTGCTGCCCAGGTTGAACACGCTGGCCAGGGCGCTCTGCATCTGTCCGACCGTGTTGCTCTTGAGGACGTACACCGGGATGTTCTGAGCCTCGGCGTCGCGCAGTTGCTCCGGCTTGCGCCGGTAGTAGTTTTTCAGCGTCAGCACCATATCCGCGTCCTGGAGGGCATTGGTAATAGCCACGGGGACGCGCAGCTCGCGTGCCGCCTGCTCCAGC
>JAICMT010000088.1 GCA_025929125.1 Acidobacteriaceae bacterium
GGTAAACGCAACTCAATGGTGTTCACGAACACTCCGCTTCCGCCCACCGGGTATCCGGTTTGCAGATCGCGCGGTCCCGCGTTGTTAATTCCAAATCCGCGGTGAGAGTTCGCGCCGCCAGCATACAACCGCTCCGGCAGAGGAACCGGATTGCAGCTTGGATTACGATCCAGCAGATCCGCGACACAGCTCGGACTGTTCACGTTCGGATTGGATCCGAATGCGGCTTCAAATCCCAGTCGCGTGTTCCGCGCCAGCACATACTGGTGCTTGCCCCAGTGATAGTAGGTCGAGTTAGTTACATCCACCCGGTTGAAGCTGGTCTGTGATCCGAACTTCGAAGTCGCCAGAAACTCTTGGACCGACGTGAACATACCGCGGCTCGCTTCCAGTGGCCCCGGCTCACGGGTGTCGTGGAACCACGTGATCCCAGGCCCGCCCACACGCACTGGCTGGGACAGCAAGGGAATCAGGTTTGCCGAAACCTGCAGCGTCGCCGGATTAACCGCAACCCGGCGATACTGGAAGTTGTAAATCAGTGTGTCTGCCTTTTTATATTTCTGCGTCACGCGATAATCGCCTTGCAGGGTGGACGCCTGGAAGGTGGTAATGTTTTGCACGTTCGAGTAGCCGCCCGAGATACTGTTCGACCAGTGATCGCTACCTAAAAACTTCGGATCCTGGAAGGTGAGCGTCGCAATTCTTTCCAATAGTCCGTAGGTCGTATGCAGTGTCAACGACTGCTCGGTTCCCCGGAAATTGATGCGCGTAACATCCAGCGACACGCGCGGGCTTACGCCCGTATGTCCGTTCTGTGAATACTGGGCGTTCGGAGATAGTCCTAACAGAATTGCCGAAGCCGGGCTGATCTTGCCCCTGGGCGGCGTGCCTGTCTGGGCTTCAAATCCGAAGCCATAGGTCACATCCCAGCGCCGGGCCTCCGTCAACTGGATCAGCACGTTCTTCAAAGGATCGTCGCCTTCAGGATTTTGAATTGCGGTGTTCACCTCGTTGAACAGCGCGAGCCCATAGAGTTTTCTCTGCGTGTTCAGCAACGCGCTCTGGTCCAGAGGATCGCCCGCATGCACCTCCACCTGCTTTTCCACGACGCTGGGCTTTGTGTGCTGTTCTCCGGTCAGCAGCACCTTATCGATAAAGACCTGTCCGCCTTCGGTGACCAGCAAAGTCACATTTGTGCGCGAGGTCTCCGGGATGACCTGCTGCTTCACCTCCACCCGCGCATGAGCGAATCCGTGGGCAAGGTAGTAATTCAAAATCGCATCCCGGTCTGCCGACAGGTTCATCAGCGAGTAGGGCTGCCCCTCCTGAGAGCTCAAGATGCCCTTGATGTCCGCCTGCCGGCTTGAGTCGACACCCGATACCGTTACCGGGCCAAACTTCTGCTGAGGCCCCTCCGTCACGTTCACGTGGACGTGGATTTCCGAAATCTTGCCGCCCTCCTCATCGGTATCTTTCACCGTAGAAGTAACGGTGGCCTTGTTGAATCCGTTCGCGCGGTACAGCGCCAGGATCGCGTTTTCGTCGGCCTTCATCAGCTGCGGCGAGTAACGTCCGCTCCTGACGTACAGGTCCGCCTTCTGCACCTGCATCCGCTCCGTCAGAAGGTCGGTGTCAAAGTATTTGTTTCCGGTGATCGTCACCGAAGCGACTTTGTGCTTCTTGCCCGGATTCACTGTATACACCACCGTCTGAACCGGGGTTCCCTCACCTTCGATCCGCACGTCTACCGCGGCCTCAAAGTATCCCTCTCGAAACAGAAAGTCCTTGATGTTGAATGAGCCCTCATTCAGCAGATCGTTGTCTACCGTGCCTTCCTGGTACACCGGGACCAGCAGCTTCAGCCGCGAGCGGGATATCTTAGTGCCTTGTACAACGATCTTTACGATGGGTCCCTGGTTCGCCGTAAAGTCATAGTTCACCTGCTTTTTCGGCGGATTGTAAGTCTGGGACTTCAGCGCGGCCGTGGCCTCCAGCCGGTCTTTCTTCTGGTACTGGCCCCGTATGCGCGACAACGCGGTACTTACGGTGTCTCGATTGACCTTTCGGCCCTTCTTCAGCTTCGCCTTCTTGCGAAACTCCTCCGCCGTCAAGCCAGGGTCCTTCCCTTCCAGGGCCAAATCGCCAATCCGCGCCTGGGGTCCCATGTCCACCTTGTAGAACACGTTCACCTGGCGATTCGGCTCATCCAGCTCGGTCCGCGGGGTGACCGTCGACGCAAAATAGCCCGCGCTTACCAGCGCCTGCTTTACCCCGTCGGCGCCCGTCGCCACGTCTCCCTGAGTAAACGGATCTCCAGGTTGCAGCTTCGTAGAGTACTCGAGCACGGAAGTCAGCCGCTCGGAGTTCACGCCCTCGATCGTCACTCGCCCGACGAAATAGCGCGGCGTCCCCACAAAGGTCAAAATCATCCCGGTTGAAGTGCGCTCACCCGTAACGTGAATATCCCGGTATCGGCCACTCGCAAACAGGCGGCGAATGCTGGACGTAACCTTCGCCGGATCCAATGGCTGTCCTGCCTTCTGCGCCAACTGTGTCGGCAGCGGATCCTTTTCAGCAAACACGACGCCTTCAAAGGCGATCCGGTCGACGCGGATCCCCTGCCACCCCTGCAAGGTAGCCTTGGCTGCGTTTTGCGAGCTCGCCTCCGCTTCCGCCTGCTGCTTCTGTGCCTTGTCGCTCTCGATCGGCGGCGCAGCTCCGGTCACATTCGGCTTCACAGGATTGGGAGTTGTGGCTCCCGCAGGCGCGGGAGCACCGGTCGCTGCCGGCGTCTGAGCAGGTGCCGACGGTCCCTGTACCGCAGAGGCCGGTGAAGAAGGCGACGTAGGCGCCGTCTGCGCAATGCCCTCACTCGCAACCAGCGCCGCGGCCATCGCGACCACCAAGCCCCGCCCCAATATCGCGGAATGAAATGGAAACCGTGCACGCCCTCGCCCGGCCACCCGCTCAGCTTGCGCTGAATTGGCTGCCCCTCCGGCGACTTCCACTTGAACCTGCAACGAAACGCTCCTTGCTTCTAAATCCCTCTAAATTCCGTTACCACGCCGAAACGGAGGCAACGCAGCGGCCCGCACCCCTGTCCTGCCCGCGTAGGAGAGCTATTGCTCCACCTCTGTCAGGTTTCTCTCTACGATGCTCAAACTGCTGCAAATGTCGGCTGAAAGCAGGGGCCCCGGAGAACGCTACGCAACTCGCACACGTCCCGGCCGATGCTCCTGCTGCCGGATCGAATCCAGAAGCCGGTGCCGAAACGCCGCTCCGCTGCAATTCCCTATACTACGGATAACAATGCCTCACGACGAATCTTTGGGCTCAACCGGCTCCGCATCCGCAAACGCTCCCGAAGAGCCGATCTCCGACGCCGAACGCTATTCCCGCCAAATCCTCTTCGCCGGCATCGGTGCCGAAGGCCAGCAGCGCCTCGCCGCGGCTCACGTCGCGGTCGTCGGCTGCGGAGCAATGGGAGCAGCCTCCGCTTCGCTGCTCGCACGGGCGGGCGTGGGAAGCATCACCATCATCGATCGCGACTTCGTCGAGGCATCGAACCTGCAACGGCAAGTTCTGTTCGACGAAGATGATGCCCGCCAGAGCCTTCCCAAAGCGGAAGCCGCCCGGCGCCACATCCAGCGCTTCAACTCCGGGATAACGGTTCACGCCCACATCGCGGACCTGGCTCCCGCGAACATCTCCGAACTCCTCGCACCCGCCCAGATTCTGCTGGATGCGACCGATAATTTTGAGACGCGTTACCTTCTGAACGATTACGCGGTGCGGGAAGGGAAGCCCTGGATCTATGCAGCCGCCATCGGTGCGTATGCCGCCACCATGAATATCCTGCCGCCACAAAGCTTCGGCGGCCCCTCCGCTTGCCTGGCTTGCATCTTTCCCAAGCCGCCCTCTGGCAACCTGGAAACCTGCGATACTGCCGGAATTCTTGCGACCGCCGTCAACCTCGCTGCCTCCGTCCAGGTTACCGAGGCGCTCAAGCACCTCACCGGCCATCCTCAACTCATGCGTCGGACCCTGCTCTCCTTTGATCTCTGGAATCCGGCGAGCTCACTGCCCCTTCCCACACTCGACCGGGCCGAGATCGCGGCGGCCTCACCCCGTCCGGAGTGCGAGGTGTGCGGCAAACGGATTTTCAGTCACCTATCCGGCCAGAGCCGTGCCCACATCACCCTTTGCGGACGTGACTCCGTCCAGATCCATGAGCACCACCGGCCCGTGGACTTTACCGCTCTGCGCGCCCGGCTCAGCGCCCATTCCGACATCCGCGACATCCGCTCCAATGACCTTTTGCTCCGCTTTCGCCGCGGCCCCCACACCATCACACTGTTTCCGGATGGCCGCGCTATTGTCCAGGGGACGACAGATGTCATGCTGGCCCGTTCGCTTTACGCCCGTTTCATCGGTGCCTGATAACCTGCTTATCGAAACTAAAGTAAGCATTGAAAGTGACTTAGCAACCAAGTAAAGTCAACCCACTGCACAACCTTTTTGCCTGTCCGGTGCTCATAAGTGAAGTACCACTCTTCCCCGGTATTTGCGATAGGCTGAATGCAGGCGCACGTCCGGCTTGGTACGATTCCGGAGCCACTCTCACAGGAGCTGTCTCCTTTTCAAAGGAAGCTTCGATGCGAGTAATACCCTTACGTGAAGGACGTCTGATGACGCAAACAGCGACCCCAGCAAAATCAACTCCCGGGCTGTTCAAGCGCAATCCTCCAATCGCCGGCGAAGCAGAGGCCATCGAGGCCGCGAAGAACGGCGATCCCGAAGCCTTCTCCAAGCTCTACACCCTGCACAAGCGGCGCGTTTATACCCTCTGCCTGCGTATGCTCGGCAACGTCTCCGAAGCGGAAGATATGACGCAGGAAGCCTTCCTGCACCTCTTCCGCAAGCTGGGAAGCTTCCGAGGGGAGTCCGCCTTCTCGACCTGGCTCCATCGCCTCACCGTCAATCTCGTCCTGATGCACCTGCGCAAGAAGGGTTTGAACCTCGTCTCGCTGGAAGAGACCATCAATCCATCTGAAGAAGATGCGCCAAAGCGCGACTTCGGCAGCCGTGACCCGGTGCTCGCCAGCTCCGTCGACCGCGTCGCCCTGGAGCGGGCCGTCGCATCGCTTCCTCCCGGCTATCGCATGGTTTTCGTCCTCCATGACGTCGAAGGTTTCGAGCACAACGAAATCGCGACTATGCTCAATTGCTCCACCGGGAACAGCAAGTCCCAGCTCCACAAAGCGCGCTTGCGGCTCCGCGAGCTCCTGCGCGAAAACAGCGAAATCGCCTTGACGGAGGGGGAGGCCGCATAATGCCCCTGCCCAGCGATATCAATTTCGATACCCTCAAGCCGGAGGAGTTCGAACAATATCTACCCGACCTCTTTGCCAATGGAAGCGGAAAGGTCAGCGAGGACCCGCGTCTGAAGCAGTTCCTCGACAACCATCCGGACTGCGCCGCCCTCGTCAACGATCTGGAAACCATCGCCGAGCACGCCCGCAGTCTCTTCCAGGTTGCCGCCGATCCCAGCGATAAGGTCTGGCAGAACATCCAGAACAAACTCCAGCAGGGTGGCTTGGAGGAAAATGAGGGACCGGAACTCGCCTAACCACCCGATCTCGGCGATCCACCCCGTTCTGTAGTCCGCAAAGGGACTTGCAACTGCTACCCGGCTTCTGTACTCTCTTCCGCAGGATGATCTCGCGCTCGTTCCAGTTCGACTACTTTACCTATCCCCGCTTTTGGTGGCGGGGAGCGGGTCAGTCGGACGTGCGAGCGTCTCTGAAGCGATAAAACCAGATCCTTTCAGAGCATCCGCAAATTCCGCTGAACCGCGACCCGCAAAGGTCGCGGTTTTGTTTTGGGCGCCTGGATTCACTCACGTACTATTCGAAGGAGCTTCACCATGCCAGCCGAAGTCGAGACGCAGCCCGCATTACACCAGGCTATCTCCGATACCCATTTGACACGGTCCCGCCAATCCGCCCCGCTTGACCTCGCCCGCCTGGAGCGGCTCGTTCTCACCGGATTCATGGGAGCCGGCAAGTCCACCGTCGGCCGCCAGCTTGCCGCCCGGCTGGGCTGGGACTTTGTCGATCTCGACGAGCTGATCGAATCGCGCGCCGGGCTTACCGTGCCGGCCATCTTCTCGCAATACGGGGAATCTCACTTCCGCAAGTTGGAGTCTCAGGCGCTCGCCGCCGCGCTCGGGCGCCGCAACATCCTGCTCGCTCTCGGCGGAGGTGCTCCGGAGATCCTAACCAATCGCCTGCTCATCGAGCAGACGCCAGCCACCGCAACAATCTTCCTCGACGCACCCTTTTCCACCCTGTTCGATCGCTGCATGCTGCAGGCACTCAACACCCCGGCAGCCGGAACCCAGCCCGCGGAGCTCCGGCCCTTGCTGGCCGACCCCGCAACCGCCGAGGCACGTTTCATGGCTCGCCGCCCCATCTATCGCCGCCTTGCACGTCTTGCCGTGGATACCTCTTCGCTGTCGACCGGAGAAGCCGTCGACGCAATCCTTTCTGCGCTCCGGCCCCGCTCCTCCTCGAGGACGTAGCGGGCCGGAGCTTGGCAAACCGCAACCGCTGCCGCTCCCCCTCTCTAA
>JAICMT010000123.1 GCA_025929125.1 Acidobacteriaceae bacterium
CATGCGTCAGGTTCAACTCGTGTGGTTGTCCGCCCTGAGTGAGCTTCCCCGTAATAGAGCTGTGGTCGGCACTCATGGTGCCCGAATACGTCATCTCCACCGGCTTGACCGCGAAGGTCACGTCCGCTCCTCTGAGTGCAACGTCCGTTACCGCAAGAGGAGCACTCGGCTGATCTACGTTGTAGAGCTGCCCCTTCAGGGCTCCATCCGCCGCTTTCGAAACTTTGAGCACCACCCGGACACCATTTCCAGCCTGCAGCGTTCCCTGCCAGTTGCCAGTCAGGTCCTGAGCACCCGCGACTCCCGTCACAAGCGCAATTAATGCCATCCATGTCCACGCCATCCTTCGCTTCATTTGGCAGTCTCCGCTATAAGATGTTGGCCGATAGGCAATGCTACGCTTGTGCCTCAAATAGGTTCCTATTTCACAGAAAAATCGGGCTCCTACGTAGGCACTGGCACTACGCGGATTCAGGGTTCTGACCGGGAGGAGATTCCCTCGTTGAAACATTCTGCCCAATGAACTAAGTTGATTCTGCGCCCTGCTGGCGCAGAATCAACGCTGGAAGGAGATGCATGCCTTGCTTCTTTTCCCAGCTCCCTTTTCCCGTCCGCCTCGTGCGCATGAATTTCTCCACTCTCAAGCTCCGCGTTATCTTTGCAGCTCTTGCCATGGCACTTGCCGTGCCCTGCATCGCACAGCCCGCACCCTCGCTCGAAACTCTGCGCAGGAACTTCGCCAATCCGCCCATCGACGCGCACCCGATGGTCCGCTGGTGGTGGTTCGGACCGGCGGTCGTCAAGTCCGAGATCCTCACCGAGCTCCAGCAGATGAAAGCCGATGGAATCCAGGGAGCCGAGCTCGCTTTCGTCTACCCCGAGGTTCTCGACGACCCCGCAAAGAACCTGAAAAATCTGCCATTTCTTTCACACGCAATGCTTGAAATGGTCACCTATGCGAAAGAGGAAGCCCGCAAGCTCGGCCTGCGCATCGATGTGACGCTCTGTTCCGGCTGGCCGTACGGCGGCCCTCACATACCGTTGGAACAGGCGGTGACACGCCTTCGCATCGCCGAGGTCCCGGTTGCCGCGCACTCCGCTGCCGTAGAGGTTCCTAGCCTGGAAACGGGTGAATCGCTGCTTGCGGCATTCATTGCAGAACCAGCAAAGCCGGAGCTCGCGAAGTGCGGCTTTGCATACGGAAACATCTGTGCGGATCCAATCGCCTCGCGTGATCCGAAGCTCCCCTCTTATGACCCAGCGAGCGCGAGCCCCATCCCCGTCACCGGCGTATCCGTGGCGCTCTCCCCTGCATCCTCCGCTCGCGTTGCCGTCTTTTTCATCCAAAGCCACACTCGCCAGATGGTGAAACGGGCGGCAGTCGGAGCCGAGGGTTACGTCCTCGACCCCTTTTCACGCCAGGCGGTCGCCAATCACTTCAAGAGCGTCGGCGAACCGCTCCTGGCAGCATTCGGCGCGACGCCACCCTATGCCATCTTTTCTGATTCGCTCGAGGCCTACGGGGCGGACTGGACCCCCGCTCTGCCTGAGGAGTTCAAGAAGCGCCGCGGCTACGATCTTCTCCCGCGCCTGCCAGAGCTTGTCGCCGCCACCGGAGTGTCCGCCGACAACCTTCGCCACGACTACGGCAAGACGCTCACGGAGCTTATCGACGAAAACTACTTAGTCCAGATCAACGACTGGGCCAAGGCCCACAACACCCGCTTCCGCTCCCAGACCTACGGAGAACCAGCCGTCAGCTTTTCCTCACAGAACCTGGTGTCGCTGGCGGAGGGCGAAGGACCGCAGTGGCGACGCTTCTCTACCCTGCGCTGGGCGAGCTCCGCCAATCATGTCTTCGGCCACGACATCACCTCAGGCGAGAGCTTTACGTGGCTGCACTCGCCTGTATTCCGCGCGACCCCCCTCGATATGAAGGCAGAGGCTGACCTCGACTTCATCATGGGCGAGAACCAGCTCATCTTTCATGGATGGCCCTACTCGCCTCCCGATCACGAGGTGCCCGAGCCCGGCTGGTCGCTCTATGCCGCCGCCGTCTTCAACGATCACAGTCCCTGGCATCCGGTGATGCCGGCCGTGACTACCTACATTAGCCGCATCAGCTACCTTCTCCGCCAGGGTGCCCCCGCAAACCAGGTCGCGGTGCTTCTTCCTACCGATGACGCATGGGCGGCTTTCCGCCCCAACAAAACCACGCTCACCGGCGCGTTCTCGAACCTGGTCTCGCCATCTCTGATCTCAGCCATCCTCTCTGCTGGATACAACATCGACTTCATTGACGCAGACGCGATCAACTCCGCGGGCCTCGGCACGCATCAGATCGTCGTTCTGCCGCCCACCAGCCGCATTCCAGCGAAAACCGCCAACAAGCTTCTGGCCTGGGAGAGTTCCGGTGGCAAGATCATTTGTGTCGGTGGGATCCCATCGCTCACAGATGATGGAAAGGACCTCGTCGACGCTGTCGACGCCTCCGACCATGCTCCCCCAACTGTCGTGGGTGACGTAAGCCACCTGGGCGATGCACTCCACGAGGCCTCGGCACCCGACTTCTCCCTCGCCAGCGCGGACCAGAATACCCGCAGCCAGATCGGCTTCATTCGCCGCGAGCTGCCCGGCGCCGATATCTATGTTGTCGTGAATACCGCGAACACCGCTCTCGACGCGACCGCCACCTTTGCCACCAGCCACACCTCCGCCGAGCAGTGGGATCCCGACACCGCCCAGTCAATCGCTGCAACCGCAGTCTCGCAGACTCTTCATCTAGAGCCCTATGCGTTGCGCGTGTTCGTTTTCTTTGATGGCCCTCCGCCGACCTCAACAACTCCGAACGCAGCCTTCGCCGTCACTAACATCAGCACCGGCTGGAAGCTCACCTTTACCGGGCTTGGCAAGATGGTCGACGAACGCGACCTAACCGACTGGACCTCCGACCCTGCTACCGAGCACTACTCCGGAGAGGCTGTCTACTCCCGCACCATCCAGATTGCGTCCAGGCCCGCCAGTCCGGTCTACCTCAGAATTGTCGGCGGCAAGCCCTTGCCCGGTGCTCCGAACCCCGACGCCGGAATCGTATCTCGCGGGCCCAATGGTCTGCCCGACCCGCTCGTCACCGGCACAGGCCCCGGAATGCGGGCGTACTTCGATCCGCCTCTCCATGAGGCCGCTCTCGTCACGGTCAACGGCCAGCCGGCCGGCGCACTGTGGCACCCTCCATACCGGCTCGATATCTCACGGCAGCTGAAACCAGGCGCCAACCATATCGAAATCCACGTCTACAACACCGCCATCAACGCCTGGTCAGCGCTTCCGCCGCGAGACTACGGTCCGCTCATCGAGAAGTATGGCGACCGCTTCCAGATGCAGGACATCTGCCAAGCCGGCTCCGACCCTCGGCGCCACTGCATTTCCTCACTCAGGCCCATCCCTTCCGGCATCCTCGGCACGATTGAGCTTGAAATGGAGCCAAAATAGCCGTGGCGGCTGAATCCGCGGTTCCTCCGAATGCACTCCAGGCCCGGCGTGGCACTCTGCTTGGGGCGCTTCTGATCCTCTTTCCGGTCGCCGTCCATGCTGCCACCCTCTACGCCAACGATTTTGGGGCGAAGCCCGATGGCATCACCCTTTCCACCGCCGCCATCCAGAGAGCGATCGACGTCGCCGCTCTCCGGCACGGCACCGTCTCCTTCCGGCCCGGTACATATCTCACGGGTGCTCTTTTTCTCAAGACCGGCATCTCCTTCGAGATTCCGGCAGGGGTGACGCTTACCGGATCGCAGGACCTCAAGGATTACCCCGAGCTCCCCACGCGCATCGCCGGCATCGAGATGTCCTGGCCCTCCGCTCTCATCAATGTGCGCAATCAACACGATGTCGTGATCACCGGCAGAGGCACCATCGACGGCAACGGCCAGATCTGGTGGAAGCGATACTGGGACCTGCGGCGGGCCTATGAGCCCAGGGGCCTCCGCTGGGCGGCGGATTACGACGCTAAACGCGTGCGCCTGTCGCTGATCCAGAACTCATACAACGTTCGCTACGGCGGCGATCTCCTGCTCCGGCGACCCGGCTTCTGGACGGTCCACGTTCTTTACTCCCACGATGTCGTCATCGACGGACTCACCATTCGTGCCAACGCTGACCCAACCGGCACGCCCGGCGAGATTCTCCGCGGCCCGTCAACCGACGGAATCGATATCGACTCTTCGCATGACATCGATGTCTCCCACGCCGATATTGATAATAATGACGACGCGCTGTGCCTCAAATCCGGCCGCGATGCAGACGGTCTGCGTGTCAACCGACCAACTTACAACGTCAAAGTGCACGATTCGATCGTTCGTCACGGGGCGGCCGCCATCACCATCGGCTCTGAGACTTCCGGCGGCTTCGACAACATCGAAGCCTGGAACCTTACTGCCGAAGCCGGCGTTCCCAGCGGGATCCTCTTCAAATCCGCGCACACCAGGGGCGGCTACGCTTCGGACATCCGGATCCACGACCTTACCTTCCACGGTGTCGCCACTCCCGTCTCTATCAACTTGAACTGGAACCCCAGCTATAGCTATGCCACGTTGCCGCCGGGCACCGATCCCAAAACCGTCCCCGTCTACTGGATTGCGCTCACGACGCCGGTTCCCTTAGCGAAGGGACTTCCGCATTTTTACGACGTGCACATCTGGAACATCAAAGCAACCGGTGCACACCAGGCCTTTTCGGTCTCGGCTTACCCGAACGCCCCGCTGGTCGACTTCCGCTTCGACCACATCGACATCCAGGCACAGCAGGCCGGCTCCATTACCAACGCCCAGGACTGGAGCTTCTCCGATGTCCATCTACACACCAGTGACGGCAGCACAGTGAGGGTTGCCGATTCGGACAGCATCACCGGCCTGCTCACCCGCTCCCAAGGCTTATTAGCCATCCGCCCCTGAAGCCAGGGCATGCTCCAAGGGAGTATGATGGTTCTCGTAATTCGGCCCTATTGTCTGCTGGGTAGCAGACAGCCATGTGCAGGCGCACGTAGCTTGCCTCAGTATCCAGCACGCCAAATCATCGGAGGGGACCATGAAATCCAATCAGATTTCGGTGCTCATGTACGGTCATGACGCGCGTTTGCTTGACTCCCGGAAATGGGTCCTGCAAAGCTGTGGTTATCGTGCGCTCAGCGTGCGGCATCTTTCGGCATTGAACCGGGTCCCGCTCACGCCGCCCATCAATCTGCTGGTTCTCTGCTATACGCTCACTCAAAAGGAGTGTGAGAACGCAATCGCACACGCCAAACTCCGCTGGGCCAATGTGAAGGAGCTCGCCCTCGTCCGCTACAGTGCGGCCCGCGATGCTTCACCGGTATTACGGGATGTGCAGAGGGCGCTTGATGCTCCTGACCCGCTGCTCGCCACTGTCGGACAGCTCGTCGGGCACGTATCCAGCTCTTCCTACTCGCATATCTACTAGTGACCTGAGCAAAGTCCGAGCAACTTCACCCAGATCAGCCCCTGTTACCTGCAGGGGCTTTCGTTTGTCTGCGCTCTCAACGAATTCTGCTGAGGGATGCGGCAGCCCGGCGACCTATGGAACCTTCGCCGTCACACTTCCGTACGCTATGGTGCGAGGCTCTAGATGAACTCCTTTTGGCGCGGCCGTTCCCTGGCCCTTCTACTGGCCACAGTCACCTCACCACCCCTATTGGCTAGGCCGCAGTCGACG
>JAICMT010000487.1 GCA_025929125.1 Acidobacteriaceae bacterium
ACGGCGCAGCAGCCGGTAACTGCCTACCCCGCGGCTCCGGTTCCGGGGGCCATCGCGCCCGCAGGTATTTATCCGGATCCGCCGAACCTGCACTGGGCCCTGGTGCTGGTGATCGGAATTTTTACCTGCGGGTTGTTCCTCATTGTGTGGAACTTTGTGCAGGCGGTATGGATGCGGCGCGTGAATCCGCGCAGTAATGCGCTCTTCTTCTATATCGGTTACGTGGTGATCAGCTTCGGCGGCGGCTTCTCCCGCTTCGCACTGATGGCAGCAAGCGGGTTCCAGAGCCACCTGTGGGGACTGGGCGGATCGATGTGGCTGATCTCGTTCATCGTGATCGAGCTGGGCTACTTCGATCTGCGGCGGTCCATGGAAGAGCACTTCAACGGGCCGGAGCCGATGGGCCTGACGCTGAGTCCGGTGATGACGTTCTTCTTCGGTCCGTTCTATTTCCAATACCACATGTCGCGCATCAACGAAGTGAAGCGGATTGCGCGGTACCGCGGCGCGGCGATCTGACGATGCATGCCGCCAGGCAGAGCTGGAAGAGACCTCGGATTGCTCATGCCATTGCCGCAGGCGGTCTGCTGATTCTGGCGTCGCTACGAACGTGGCCACGGTTGGGATCGCTTATGCCGGCGTGCCCTCTCCATCAATACTTTGGAGTGCTGTGCCCGGGATGCTGCGCGCGCCCTTGTGGCTCTGCTGCATGGGCGAGTGGCGGAGGCATGGCATTGGAATGCCCTGTTCGTTTGCCTGGTGCCCGTTGCTTTGTGGTTTACGGGAGAATGCTATCGGCGCGCGGTATCTCGCGATGCGTTCCAATGGCCGAAGATACCGGCGGCGGCGAGCTGTCTCCTGCTCGCCGCCGCCGCCCTCTTCGGCATCCTTCGCAACCTGCTTCACAATCTGGGGTGAGGCGGTTTCAGGCCTTCTGGTCGGGCTTCTTTTCGACGTGTCCACCAAACTGGAAGCGTAGTGCCGAGAGCAGCTTGTCCGCGAACTCGTCTTCGCCCCGCGAGCTGAATCGCTCGTAAAGGGCGGCGCTGAGCACGGGCGCGGGAACGCTCTCATCGATGGCTGCGCGAATCGTCCAGCGGCCTTCGCCGGAATCCGAGACGTGTCCCCCGAAGTTTTCGAGGTCGGGGCTGTCGATGAGGGCTCGCGCGGCGAGGTCAAGCAACCAGGACGCGACGACGCTTCCGCGACGCCAGACCTCAGTGATATCTGCCAGGTTGAGGTCGTACTGATAGTATTCCGGGCAGCGCAGAGGAGTGGTTTCAGCGTCGATGTCATGCTGCTCCTTGCCGACATTGGCGTGGCGCAGGATATTGAGGCCTTCAGCATAGGCCGCCATCATTCCGTATTCGATTCCGTTGTGCACCATTTTGACAAAGTGGCCGGCGCCGCTGGGACCACAGTGTAGGTACCCATGCTCGGCAGTGCCGCCAATCTTCTCGCGTCCGGGCGTGCGCGGAGTGCCATCAATGCCCGGCGCCAGACTGGAAAAGATGGGGTCGAGATGCTTCACAACGCCCTCTTCGCCGCCGATCATGAGGCAGTAGCCACGGTCGGCTCCCCACACCCCGCCTGAGGTGCCGGCATCCACGTAGTGGATGGATTTGGCCTTGAGCTCGTTGGCGCGGCGGATATCGTCGTGATAATACGAGTTGCCTCCATCGATGACGATGTCGTCCGGCTCCAGCAGCGGAATCAGCTTCTCCAGCGTAGGATCCACCACGCCAGCCGGGACCATCAGCCAGATGGCACGCGGCTTGCTCAATTTCTGCACGAAGTCTTCGAGCGATTTCGCACCGGTCGCGCCCTCTTTCACCAGCGACTGCACCGCGTCCTGCGACACGTCGTAGGCCACGCATTTGTGCCCTGCACGCTGCAGCCGCAACACCATGCTGCGGC
>JAICMT010000472.1 GCA_025929125.1 Acidobacteriaceae bacterium
GCAGGCGGTCAGCGGTGCGGGCTATCCCGGCGTCGCCTCGCTGGACATTCTGGGCAACGTGGTGCCCTTCATCAAGAGCGAGGAAGAGAAGCTGCAGGAAGAGGTGGGCAAGCTGCTGGGCGCATACACCGGCAAAGGCGTTCAGTTGCTGGATGCCAAGGTAAGCGCGCATTGCAATCGCGTGGCCGTGGAAGACGGGCACACCGAGTGCGTCAGCATTAAGTTCCGGAAGAAGGCCACCCGCGAAGAGGTGCTTGCCGCCTGGGCTGAATTTGCGCCGCTGGCCGGGCAGAGGCTGCCCAGCGCTCCGGAGCAGCCGGTGGAGTATGACTCCGCGGTGGACCGTCCCCAGCCACGGCTGGATCGGATGCGTGGCAAGGGCATGACGACTACGGTTGGCCGTCTGCGCGAGTGCAGTCTGCTGGACTGGAAGTTCGTCCTGCTCTCGCACAACACGATTCGTGGAGCAGCAGGCGCCGCAGTGCTCAATGCCGAAGTGTTGGCCCGCCTGGGCAAGCTGGATGCGAAAGGCCGCGAACGCCAGCGGGATGCGGTGCTTGCATGAGTGCTGCGGAACTCGCGTCCTCGCGCGAGAAGCTGGTGGTGATGAAGTTTGGCGGTACCTCGGTGGAGGACGCCAAGGCGATGCTGCGGACCGCAGGCATCGTTCGAGGCCGCCGCGAGCGCGGGCTCGCAACCGTGGTGGTTGTCTCGGCCATGGCCAAGGTGACCGATCAGTTGCTGGCAGCCGCCGATGCCGCTGGGCGGGGCGACAAGGCGGGTGCGCTGGCGATCTCCTCGCGTCTGCGCAACCGGCATCTGGATACCGCCTCGGATCTGCTCTGTGGTGAGCTGCTGCTGGAGATGCAGAAGGAGATTCGCGGCCGCTTCGACTCGCTGGACGAGCTGCTGCGCGGCATTGCTGCAGTCGGCGAGCTGACTCCGCGTACCAGCGACCGAGTGGTCAGCTACGGCGAGCGGCTTTCTTCGCGCATGGTGGCCGAAGCCTTTGCACAGCACGGTCTGAATGGTATTCATGTGGACGCACGCCATTGCATCATCACCGATGACCACTTCGGCAAGGCGATTCCGCAGGAGTCCGCCATTGAGGCGAAGCTGCAGCAGATGGTGCTTCCGCTCGCGGACGCAGGGCAGACGCCGGTGATGGGTGGATTTATCGGCGGCACCGCCGAAGGCGTGACCACCACGCTGGGCCGCGGCGGCAGCGATTTTACCGCCGCTCTAGTGGGAGGTGGACTGCACGCGGGAGCCATCGAGATCTGGACCGACGTCAACGGCATCATGACGACCGACCCGCGCATCTGCGCCGACGCGCTGCGGGTGAAGACCATCAGCTTTGAGGAGGCCGCGGAGCTGGCCTACTTCGGCGCGAAGGTTCTGCATCCGGCCACCATTCTGCCCGCGGTGCAGAAGAGCATTCCGGTGTGGGTGCTGAACTCGCGCAACCCGGGCAACGAGGGCACCAAGATCACGGCGGTCGCGCCACCCTGCGCGAGCCCCTTCAAAAGCATCGCGGCCAAGAAGAAGCTGACCATCGTCGATGTAGTGGCCAGCCGCATGCTGATGTCGCATGGCTATCTAAAGGCCGTGTTCGACATCTTCGACAAGTACCGGTGCGTGATCGATATGGTCTCCACCAGCGAGGTTTCAATCTCGGTCACGGTGGACTCGAACGAACGCCTGCCGGAGATCTGCGCTGAGCTGAGCAAGATTGCCGACGTGAAGATGGAAGGGCACAAGGCGCTGATCTGTATGGTGGGCGAGGATATCCGCGGGCGCAGCGGCATCTCCGGCCGGGTCTTCTCCGCTATCCGCCATGTGAATGTACGCATGATCTCGCAGGGCGCAAGCGAGATCAACATGAGCTTCATGGTCGAGGAGTCCGATGTGGACGAGGCGATTCGCGCGCTGCACGCTGAATTCTTCGCCGAGCCTGACCCGACGGTCTTCGATACTGAGGCGCGCACCGTAGCCGCGCGAGCTTAGCCCGACGCGCCTCCGGTAGACTCTTGGTATGCGCATACTGGTGCTGGGACA
>JAICMT010000120.1 GCA_025929125.1 Acidobacteriaceae bacterium
AGAGCAACCTGTTCCTTGCGCCTGGCGAAGGGGACAAGATCGAGGAAGAGGAAAAGGTCGGGTAGCTGCCCCGGGGGTACCCCCCATACTTTGGTCCTAAAGTATCCCGGAATAAAGGCTTAGCTCCGGGGTGCCTGGTTGTGAAACTTCGGTCCGGGATCATTGACCCGTGTGATCCGGGGAGGGGGCGTCTCAACGCGTACCTCCTCGAAACGTCCTTCCCCCTACTTTTATTGTATTTTGCGTGTCAAGCATTTGGGCCTGGAGATTGGCGCAAATGGTTGATATGACTTCGCGAAATCGGTGTACAGGGTTTTGCGCCGCCTGTCAGACCTGCTCCACTTTGAGCTGAGTCAGGATGAAGGCGTAGTCGAAGGCGATCTCCTTCAGATAGTCGTACCGGCCGGAGGCGCCGCCGTGGCCGGCATCCATGTTGACGTGGAGCAGCAGTGGCATGTCGGGATTGGTCTTCAGGGTTCTCAGCCGCGCGACGTACTTGGCCGGCTCCCAGTACATCACCTGCGAATCATTCAGGCTGGTCTTCACCATCATCGCCGGATAGTCCCCGGGCTTCAGGTTGTCATAGGGCGAGTACGCGAGCATGGTCCGGAAGGCCTCGGGCTCGTTTGGATTGCCCCACTCTTCGTACTCGGCCACGGTAAGCGGCAGGCTCGCATCGAGCATCGTGTTCATGATGTCGACGAAGGGGACGTGGGATATGACGACGCGGAAGAGGTCGGGCCGCATATTGGTGACCGCGCCCATCAGTAGGCCGCCTGCCGAGCCGCCCTCAATCGCCACACGCTTTCGATCGCCATAGCCTCGGGCGAGGAGCGCCTCGACAGCGGCGATGAAGTCGGTGAAGGTGTTCCGTTTGACTGCCATTTTGCCCGCGTCGTGCCACGCATCTCCCAGCTCGCCGCCGCCGCGAATGTGGGCGTATGCCATGACGACGCCGCGATCCAGCAGGGAAAGGCGCGCCGGCGAAAAGGCCAGGGGAAGCGGATATCCATAAGATCCGTAGCCGTAGACGTAGAGCGGATTGCTGGAATTTCTGTTGAAGCTGTCGCGCCGGTAGACGATGGAGACCGGGACCGGCACCGTGCCGCTCAAACCCTCGCCCGCGGGCGTATCGATCCAGATGCGCTCTGAGGCATATCTTGCCGGATCGAAGCCGCCGGGCACCTCCTGCTGCTTGAGCAGGCGCGAGCTGCCGATTGGCAGGCCAGGATCGTTTTGCCGGGCGACGTTGTATTCGTAGACTGAAGGCGGCGAGACCAGCGACTGGTAGCTGTACCGGTACAGCTGGGAAGCGAAGTTCCGGTTGACGTGCTGCGCGGCTGTGTACGCCGGTTCGGGAAAGGTAATCGCGACCGGATCACTGAGTGCGGGAGTGGCCGCGCCCGAGTCGCGGAAGCGATAGATCTCAAGCGCAGGCAGGCCAAGTTTGCGGCGGATTGCGACCGCGAAGCCTGCAAACAGGTCGAAGTCCTCGAGCGGACCCGCCGGGTCCAGCGGGAGCAACTCCTGCCAGTACTCCCGGCCTGGAGTTTCAACCGGAGCTGTGACCACGCGGAAGTTCTTGCCTGCGTCGTTGGTTCGTATATAAAACCGCCCGTTGCGGTGATCGACGTAGTACTCCTGCTCGTCCACGCGAGGCGCGATGACCTGGAACTGGTCTGTCGGATTATCGGCGCGCAAGAAGCAGTACTCATTGGTGGTGTGGCTGCCGATCTCAACCAGCAGGTACTGCATGTCGCGGGTGCGGCCCACTCCAACGTTGAATCGCTCGTCCTGCTCGTGGAGCACGACGATGTCCTGAGTACAAGGTGTTCCGAGGTTGTGCCGCCATATATGGTCATGACGTTTGGTGACTGCATCTTCGGTGGAGTAGAAGATCGTTCGCGAATCGGCTGCCCAGGTGACGGAGCCCACGCGCTCCGCGGTGTCGGGCAGGTCCTCGCCGGTGCGCAGGTCCCGGATATGCAGTGTGTACTGCCGGAAACCCGTGGAGTCGGTTGAGTAGGCGACGAAGTTCCCGTCAGGGCTGACCGCCATAGCGCCAAGCGCCATGAATGGTTTGCCCTCGGCGAGCTGATTTACGTCCAGGAAAACCTGCTCCGGCTGGGTAAGGTCGACGGGCGCGTCCGGATCCGGGCTGGTCGCCCGCCTGCGGCAGTGGATCGGGTACTGACTGCCTTCCAGAGTTCGCGTGAAGTAGAACCAGTCGCCCAGCCGGTAGGGAACGGATTCGTCGGTTTCCTTGATGTGGGAGAGCATCTCGGCATAAAGCTTCTGCTGCAGGGGCTCAGTAGGCTTCATGACCGCGGCGGTGTACTCATTTTCCGCGGTCAGGTAGGCAATGACCTCGGGCGAGCTCTTCTCCCGCAACCAGCTGTAGTCGTCCTCCATGGTAATTCCGTGCAGGGTCAACGGCTTGGGATCGCGGCGCGCAATGGGCGGCCGGGCTGCAGCCATTTCAGGGGCGGAGGCAGTGCTGGACATTGCTGGATAAGGCTCCTGGATTTGAATGGATCCGACCGCGAGACGGAATGTATTGCCACTTCCTATGCTACCGGCTTAGGATAACGCTCCAACGGGGAGACGGGATTTGGCCGGCTGCCAATTTCCTGCATCTCATTCCGTGCTTGCAGTTTGCGTTTTTGGAGACCGTTCAAGGAGCTTGCAATGATTGATAGAGGCATTTTGAAATTCATCGTGGTAGCTGGATTGGCTGCCACACCGGTGTTTTCCATGGGGCAGCGGAACGACCCGACTCTGAACCCGAACCCTTCACCCATGAATCCCCAGGCTCCGCAGAACGCAAACGTGCCTCTGAACCAGCCCGGGTATCCGACGCAGACCGGCTCGCAGGCTCCTATGTCGACGTCGATGCGTGATTCGCTGGGCGCGCCGGGGCAGACCGGGCAGCAGATGATGGATCGGCAGTTTCTCATGGCCACAACGGCGGGCAATATCGGAGACGTCAAGATTAGTGAGCTGGCCGTTCAGAAGGGTTCCCCTGCGGTGCAGGATTTGGCCAAGAAAATGATCGAAGATCACCAGAACATCAATAAGGGCTTCGGCGATGTTGCCGACTCCATGGGAGCCCGGGTCGCGCGAAAGATGGGCAGGGAACAGCAGGCCGAATACGACAAGCTGAACCATCTTTCCGGCAAGGATTTCGACACGGAGTACGTGATCTATATGCAGCAGGCGCACTTCAATGATCTGCGCAGCTTCTACCGTGAGGGGACGGTAGCTGCCAATGACGATCTTCGGCAGCAGATTCTGGAAGCGCGAAAGACGATCCACGATCACCTCGGGCTGATCCGCGACACGGCTAACAATGAGGGGATCGCCCTTCCTCCTCCGCCTCGCCGCACACCTCGCCCGGAATCGGCAGCCCGTTGACGACTTCGCCTGGGAGGGTCAGGTTGCGACCCTCCCGGCAAGGAACCGGTGTGCAGGTGGACGCGTAGAATGAGCTGAAATGGGGCGAACTGTTTTTGGCATTCTGCGCTGGTTGGTGCTGGCGACTACTGTGGGGTGTTTGCCCGCCAGCATCGCGGAATCCGTTGCCACCCTGCCAGCCCCAAAAGGCTACGTCAACGATTTCGCGGGAGTGCTTCAGCCGCAGACCGCTTCGGCATTGGAGCAGCTCTGCAGCGAGTTGGACCATAAGGCCCACGCGCAGATCGCCGTTGTCACCGTCAAGTCAATGGATCCTGACAGCTCCGGGGCGGTGCCGTCGATTGAAGAGTTCGCCGTCAGCCTGGAAGAGAAGTGGAAGGTTGGGGCGAAGGGCACCGATCGCGGACTGCTGGTGATTGTTTCGCTCAATCCCCGCAAGTACCGGATCGAAGTCGGCTACGGCCTGGAAGGCATTCTGAACGACGCAAGGGTAGGGGATATTGGCCGCGATATGCAGCCATACCTCCGCTCCGGCGATTACAGCCGCGGCATCACGGTCGCAGTTCAGGAACTGGCCCAGGTGATCGCCGCTGACGCGGGGGTGAGCCTGCAGGCCCCCGCGACGGGTCCCCCGACTTATCACTACGAAACGCAGCCCCAGATGCAGATCAGCCCGTTTGCGCTGATTGCCGGCGCGGTTGTGGTGATTCTGATCTTGGCTGTCCTGATCGGGACCGGGCACATCGGCCTGCTCTTTTATCTGCTGCTCAACCTGCTGGGTGGTGGAGGAGGCGGCCGGGGCGGCTATGGCGGGGGCGGGTTTGGCGGCGGATCCTCCGGAGGTGGCGATGGAGGGGGCTTCGGCGGTTTTGGTGGTGGGAGCTCCGGGGGCGGAGGCGCGAGCGGCGACTTCTGAGAAGATAAGAGGACGGCTGGACGGAACCGGCCGGAAGATTTTGCGTACCTGCATCAGGAAAGTCGAGGGACGATGAAAGCAACTTGGGTTGTAGTGGGCGTGCTTGGAGTGATTGTGCTGGTGGCGCTGCTGGGTTTCGGCAGTTACGCGAGTGCCAAAAACCAGATGGTGCAGAAGGACCAGCGGGTGCAGTCCTCTTTTTCTGATATTGACATCGATCTGCAGCGCAGGGCGGACCTTATACCGAACCTGGTCGCCACCGTGAAGGGCTACGCCAACGTGGAGACTTCGATTCTCACCAACATTGCGCAGGCCCGCTCCGGACTGCTGCAGGCACAGACTCCGAATGAGAAGCTGGCCGCCAACGACCGGCTGAATGTAGCGCTGCTGCCGCTGATGCGGATGCAGGAGAACTATCCAGACCTGAAGAGCAATCAGCAGTTCATGCGCCTGCAGGACGAGCTGGCCGGGACCGAAAACCGGATTGCCGTAGCGCGCCGCCGGTACAACCAGGCCATCGAGGACTACAACGTCTACATCCAGCAGTTTCCGAACAGCATCTGGGCCAATATGGCTGGTTTCAAGCCCAAGGACAAGTACTACTCGGCCGACGCGAGCTCCCATGAGGCTCCGAAGGTCGATTTCTCCAAGTAGAGAAATCAGCAGGCAAGCACGAAGGCCGCCGGGGTTACCGGCGGCCTTACTGTTGCGGTGGTATCGGCTCTCTTATTTGAAGGAACTGATGGCCGAGGCTTCGTCGTCCTTCACGTCGAAGACGGTGTACAGCTTGGTGATCTGGAGCAGGTCGTGAACCTTGCGGGTCAGGTTCAACAGCTTGAGCTCTCCGCCTGCGTTCTTTACCGACGTGTACGCGCTGACGAGTTCGCCGATGCCGGAGCTGTCGATATAGCTGATATCGGCAAGATTCAGGACGATATGCTTGGATCCCTTGGCGAGGGAATCATGGACGGCGTCGCGCAGCGTCACGCTGCCTTCCCCCAGGGTGATGCGGCCGCTAAGGTCGAGGATGGTGACGCCATCCACCTGGCGGGTTGCGACTTTCATGCTCATGGTCTTTGTTCTCCTTGGTTCTTAGGTTACTGGCTGCCCCGGCGCTCGGTGCTTGATGAGTGTGATCTCGGTCCCCGGATGTAACTGGCGAAAGTGTACCTCATCCATAAATGCCCTGATAAGGAAGATGCCGCGGCCGGATCCGCGCAAGATGTTCTCCGGAGCGAGCGGGTCGGGCAGTCCCGTCGGGTCGAAGCCGGCCCCCTGATCCGAGATGCGAAAGATAAAGTCAGCGGCGGTGGTCTCAAAGGATGCGACAATTTGCTTCCCTGCGTTGTATGAGTTGCCGTGGAGCACGGCGTTAATAGCCGCCTCCCGCACCGCCATCCCGATGTGCGGTACCGTGTCCTCGTCGAAGCCCGCGCGTTCG